>JAEEII010000324.1 GCA_016281295.1 Bacteroidales bacterium | reverse complement strand
TTTCATACTTCTTCTGTGCCAGCCGCCATCGGTACCGGTGGTACCCTCTCATGTCGCAGTTCCTACGGATCTCACGGCTCACCGTACCTGTGCTGACCCCTATCACTTCTCCTATCTCCCTGAGGCTCATTGGTGTCTGCAGCAACGCCTCTATCGTGTATCGCTGCTCCCTTGTTAAATGCTTGTATCCCATCCTCTGTCGCTTTTCTGGTTATGGCAGTCAAGTATAGTCTAGCGAAGACGTGATTCTCATAATGAGAAAGGATTCTCCCGGCTCGTCGTCAAAAATTTCCATAATCGCATTGAGAAGATGAGGATGCGATATGAAATCCCGAATCCACTCGGGGCCCGGCATTTTGTCTCTCTCGGAGAATGGAATGTCAAAGGCTCGTTTTGGCGACCACTGGTTCCCATTATTCCGGACAGTAAAGCGAATCAGGTCCATGGCTCCCGGGACAGAATCGGCGATTGTACAAGAGGTGATTTCCTCCGGGATATCACCATTGAAGAGTTGCTTGGCATAATCGTCAGCTACCTGTTGCCGGATCTCCCGCTCTTTTCTCTCCCGGAGTCCGTCCTGATAGGCGTCAATGCTGGCCGCTTGCGCGGAAGGAACACGCTCATTTATAGCCAACATAAACGTTACAAGCTCGTCAGCAGAGCACGTGGGACTTACGAAGGCGTGCCCGCACTCACTAAATCTCTTGCCCAGGATATGCGGGGATACCTGAAGTACCGGGCCGCCGTACTTGTATTGCTTGTCACGGTAGACAAAGGAGATATTACCCAGCTCCAGCAATGTGTGCTTGCCGGACTTCTTGATAGACGCGGCCGGTACGCCCAACTCAATCAATCTCTTGGTGAGTTGGTCAGCGGAAACGTTATTACCCTGGGCTCCCGGCCGGAATGGGTGGACCCAGGCCAATTGGATACCTGGCCACCAGTATGAATCCGGAGTCCACTGAAGATTGATATGAGAGCGCATAAGGCTCCGGGTGTTGTCCGCGCAAACACGAACGATTGATTCGAAGAGATTGTCCATATATTCGATGTTGCTGAAATATATACCGATATCGAATCAATTTCTTTCACTCGCTGGCCGTTACCAAAAACCGTCGTTTGCAAAATATCAGCTTACTCTTGAAAGATGATTTTATTGTTCACGGACAAAGAAATTGCATTATTTGTCAATTTGTTGTTCGCAGACTACCAGTGTTGCGTGCTGGATTCTACTCTGAAGTGCAACGCTTTGAAGCGTGACAGTATAACTTTACTGCCATAACGGTAACGGAATTGGATTGTGACACAATCAAGGGGGACAAAATACTGCTTAGGACCACATGTTTTGACAACATGACAACATATAATTCCCAAAAAAATGTAACTTTGTATGGGACTTATCCCATTTTTTATTCATTATCCGGCCGGTATATCATCCCTTGAACTAAAAAAATAAATCCTTTTGATGCTATGTCTTTTTTAGATCCCATCGTAACGTTCTTCATTCACACAGCTGACGTCATTAAAGAGCAGTTCATTATGACCGCTAACTCCCATGGCGGCTCCAATGAAAAGAAAGAGAAAGCACTGAAAGAAATTGAAGAAATGCCCGTCCAGTTTTGGTTCTACATAACTGATATGATATCAACCGATGTTTTTAAACAAGTTTACAACGTGCAAATAACACCCGAAGAAAGCGAAGAAAGTATAATGGATGAAATGGTTAGGAATTATGCCGAGCAGTGGCTTGACGATGAGTTTTTCCACGACAAGCTCAAAGTCGGGTTTTTAAGGTTACAGAACGAAAAGAATGGAGAAGAATTAGACAACAATGGCCATGATTATATAGATCTAGGTTTGAGTGTTAAGTGGGCGACGTGCAACGTCGGTGCAACGAAGCCTGAAGACAACGGTTCGTATTTCGCTTGGGGTGAGACAAGTCCCAAAGACTCTTCAACCAAAGACGCAGCACGTGCTAATTGGGGCGGGACCTGGCGTATGCCGACAGATGCAGAGATGGAAGAATTGATAGAAAATTGCGAATGGGAGTGGACTACGCTGGGAGGTAAGATAGGGCACAAAGTAACGAGCAAGAAGAACGGTAACAGCATCTTCCTTCCACCCACTGGTATCCGTTGTTGCGGAGAAGATATCGGAGCGGGTTCCGACGAGTATTGGTCCTCTTCTTCTTGCCGGGAAAGTTATGATGAAGCTTGGAGCATGTTCTTAGAGTCAGAGGAAGCAGATGACGTCCAAATGTCCGAAACACCCCGCTACTACGGGGTCTGTGTTCGTCCCGTCTTAGGAAGTACCCTGGACGGTACACGAGAAAACGAAGAAGAACAGAATGATGTTTATTTTGACAACAATGGCCATGATTTTATAGATCTAGGTTTGAGTGTTAAGTGGGCGACGTGCAACGTCGGTGCAACGAAGCCTGAAGACAACGGTTCGTATTTCGCTTGGGGTGAGACAAGTCCCAAAGACTTTTATTCTGAGGATAATTATAATACGCTTTATAATCCGCCGGATGATAAAAAGTATGATTCAAAGACTCGACTTGATCCAATCGATGATGCAGCCACAGCAAATTGGGGTGGTAAGTGGCGTATGCCGACAGATGCCGAGATGGAAGAATTGATTGAAAATTGCGAATGGGAAAGAACAACGTTGGGAGGTAATAAAGGATACAAAGTAACGAGCAAGAAGAATGGCAATAGCATTTTCCTTCCCGCCGCTGGTTTCATCAGAGACCCCGGTTTAGAGCGATTTGAGCTGTTCGATATCAGACTGTTCGTGGCGGGTTTCGAGGGGTACTATTGGTCTGCTTCCCGCCATTTATATGGGTCTTTTTCCTCTCGCATTAATTCGAGGTATATGTTCTTTTCAAATAAGGTCATCATGGACTACGACGAACGTGATATGGGGTTCTCTGTTCGTCCCGTCTTAGCTGAGGATGATCATCTCAGGTTCTTCGACGACTTAGCCTTAATCCGTGAGGCTCTTCTGAATGGTGAAAGAAGTGATAACAACGCCTCTGTTGCTGACGGCATCAAACCACGTGAGCGCAACGTGTCTGCTTATCTCGTCAAATTTACACGTAACGGCGATACCCCTGCTTTCGCTTTCGCAACCAAGAAACTTTGGAAAAGCATCGCAGACAACCCGAAAAGTGTTGAATTCATCAAGACGCATCCCTATTATGGGCACGATATGGAAGTTTATTTTTTTGATAAGCTGCCGGCCACGTGCAAGTGTTTTCTTGTCAATCGGGTAAAACTGAAGAATTATGACCTTGAAAAATATGAAACGATAATTGATTCAGCAATAAACAGCGCCAAAAAGGTGGATTTTTAATTAACAATAGAAGGAAGAGGTCAATACCAATATACCGGCATATGAGCCCACGGGACGTGCCCTGGCCATCATGGATGGCGATACGCTTGATATCGTACGCGTATTCAAGACAGAGAGCGTCATCGGTTTTTCCGGTGCGGAGAGTGACA
>JAEEII010000323.1 GCA_016281295.1 Bacteroidales bacterium | reverse complement strand
AGGTTCGCTGTTCGATTTTTATTTGTTTTGTCGCATGGCTGCCTTCATGGTGATTCCTTTTTTAGCGCTTTACGTGGCGGTCCCGAAACTGGCGCTCACCCTATACAAAGCACTGCTTTTCTTGTATGCGGTGGTGATGGCTTTACTGATGGAGTATTACTGCAATCTCTCCATGCCTTTGGATCATGTGATTCTGGTTTACACGCCTGAAGAGGTGAGGGGTACAGCGGCCTCATCGGCCTCGTTGACCCTCGCGCCCTTCCTTTGGTTTTTCGCTGTCATGGCTATCATGGTGGGTCTGGTTCTGCTTTGGAAGAAAGTGAAGCTGGGCTTTTATCCCGCCGCGCTGTTACTGCTTGTTGCGGTGGTGTTGAGTTGTTGCATCCCTTATAAGACCTTGATCCGCGAAGAGCGATACTATCCCGAACACCGTAGCTTCTGTTTGGCTGTCAACCAACCTTCTTACTCTTACATCAAACTCACCGACTATCTTCGCGATACACGACGTGGTAATGAAATGAATTACAAAGAAGTGGATAGCAGTGTGTTGGAAGCCGCGGAGCGTTATCAAGCTTTGCATCCCGAGTTCGATTTTTTAGATCCGGAATATCCTTTTTATCGCAAAGCTGACGATCCTGATGTGTTGGGTCCTTATCTTGAAATGACCGACGACAGCCTTCCGCCTAATTTGGTTTTCATCATTGTGGAGAGTCTGGGTCAGCATCTGACAGGGGTAGAGCATCCTTCTGTGTCGTTCACCCCCTTTATCGACAGTCTGAAACAACAAGGTCTCTATTGGGAGAACTGTCTCTCCACCGCTGAACGCACCTTTGGCGTGTTGCCTTCGGTTTTTGCATCGGTGCCTTACGGGAAATATGGTTTCTGCACTTCCAACAGGCCGATGCCCGACCATCATTCCCTGTTGCGCGATTTGAAGTCGAACGGTTATGTCACCAACTACTATTACGGGGGTGTTCATTCTTTCGACCGTTTCGATGCGTTTTTGAAGGCGAACAAGGTGGATTATATTTATTTGCCCGAGATGCAACATGTGGACAGTGCCACCTACCATCTGTTGGACGAAGCGCATCGATGGGGTCTCGATGACAAGGAAACGGTTCGTCAATTGATTCTCAGGCAACAGTCTGTGCCGGTGGTTCGTCCCCAGCTTGATATCATCATGACGCTTTCCACCCATGAGCCTTTCCTTGTCGAGGATATCAAGACCTACGAATGGATGGTCATGGAAACGCTTGCCCAACACCCCGAGGCTTCGGAGCGTGAACGGGAGATTATCAAAGCAAACACTAATATTTATGCTTGTTTTCGATATATGGACGATGCCGTGCGCGAGCTGGTTCGCTACTATCAAACCTTGCCAGAATACCGCAACACGCTGTTTGTCCTTACCGGTGACCATCGCATGGGGCCTTTGAACTTTACCGGGCCGCTCAGCAAATACCATGTGCCGCTCTTGATTTTCTCCCCTTTGGTCAAACAGCCGCGTACCATGAAGTCTGTGGTCTCGCATCTCGACATCACTCCTACCTTGAATGCCTATCTACAGACGAACTATGCCTATCACACCGACTCTGAATGTCACTGGATGGGTACCTCGCTCGACACGGTGGTGGCCTTCCGTAACACAAGAAAACAAGCTTTCATGCTCAACAACCGTGATGTGGTGGAATATGTTGATAGCCTCTTTTTGTTGACGAACAACCACGTTTTTTCCTTTGATGAGCAGCTGGTGAACCATTGGGCAAAGGATCAGAAAGTGATTCAGTGGTTGAAGCCTGAATTGAACGATTTCAATGTGGTCAGCCAATTTGCGGTGTTGCATGACCATTTGAATCTCAAGCGAAAAGGCCAGGAAACGCTGAAAAGCCTCGCGGTCAATTTTGAATCGCGATATGATAAATACTACAAGCATCATGTCACCAAAATCGGGGATAACCATGTGGCTCGTGTTGACACCACCAAAGTATATGGCCCGCTGATGAAGGCGATGAAGCTGACCGTGGACTACCAAGACATTTATCTCGATATAGCGTTTGATCTTCAAGGACTTGATACTTTGAGGGCCTTGCCGATGCTGGTGGTTGAACTGGGCGATTATTATGTTTCCGCACAGTTGAATTCCGAAGAGGAGACCTCGTTGAACACGGGTGAAAAGGAACATTTCCAAGCCCATATCTCCATTGCCGTGCCCGATGGGTCCGAGGGTAAACTGTTGAAAGCCTATCTCCATAACAACGCCAAGACCACCATGATTTATGACAATCTCCAAATCAGGGTCTCCGCGAAACGATAGTTGTTGATTATGAAAAAAAGCGTATTTTTGCAACTTTAAATCAAGCAATCCGATGGTATTCAGCAGTAATATTTTCCTGCTTTATTTTCTGCCTCTTTTTCTGATATGCTATTTTGCCTGTCCGAAAAAATGGAGAAATTACATTGTGTTGTTGTTTTCCATCGTGTTTTATGCTTACGGAGGTCCCGATTTCATCTTGATATTGTTAGCTTCGACCACCGCAACCTATTTCTTGGTGAAAGCGATGGTTAAGGCACCTCAAAAATCTCACCGCTCCACTCTTCTTTGCGCAATTGCCATTATTCTCAACTTGGGTTTGCTGGTTTATTACAAATACGCTGGCTTCCTCATGGAGAACCTCAATGTCGTCTTTTCCTGGTTCGGCAGCTCTAAGCTCTCACCACTCGCCTCTCAACTCTCCTCCATCGTTCTCCCTATCGGCATTTCCTTTTTCACCTTCCAATCGATTACGTATGTTTTGGATACCTATCGCGGGCAGGTGAAGCCCATGGATAAGTTGACGGATTACATAGTCTATATCATGATGTTCCCCCAGCTGATTGCGGGTCCCATTGTGAAATATGGCGATGTGGAGCAGCAGCTGCGTCATCGGGAGAGTCCTCCGGCTGACTGTCTGCAAGGATTCTACCGCTTTGTCATTGGCTTGAGCAAAAAGGTGCTTATCGCTGATGTGATTGCTGTGCAGGCGGATGCTTATTTCGGAGGAGACCTTAGTGTTTTGGACATGGGCACCGCATGGATTGGCAGTTTTGCTTACACCATGCAGCTTTATTTCGACTTCTCGGGATATAGTGATATGGCTATCGGTTTGGGTAAGATCATGGGGTTTAAGTTCCCCGAAAACTTCGACAACCCTTATACTTCCCGCTCCATCACGGAGTTTTGGCGTCGTTGGCATAAGACCTTAGGGGCTTTCATCATGAGTTATCTGTATATCCCGTTGGGTGGCAACCGCAAAGGGAAACGGCGCACCTATCTCAACCTTTGGATTTGTTTCTTGCTCTCCGGCCTTTGGCATGGCGCCAGCTGGAATTTCGTCCTTTGGGGGGCTTTTCATGGCTTCTTCATCGTCCTCGAAAAGGCCTTTAAGGCTAAAGATGAGAGGGCAGAGGGTAGGGGTATATTCTCAATTCTCCTCACTTTCCTGATTGTGAACTTTGGCTGGGTACTGTTTCGGGCGGATAACATCAGTCGTGCCTTCGACTATTATCGGGCGATGTTCTCCTTCAATTTCAGCGGGTTCGGCCTCGATGCCGGACGGCAGTTCTATACCGTTTTGATTCTTGCGTTCCTCTTCTCTTTCTTGACGGTCTTTCCTGTTGGCAAGAAGGTCGAGGAGGCGGTGTTTTACAAGGATTATGGCGTGGTGGGACATGTGGTGGCTTGGGTCGTCTCCCTGCTGCTGTTGTTCACTTGTGTGGCGGCATTGAACGCCACGGGTTTCAGTCCTTTCATCTACTTTAGATTTTAAGCTTATGAAACACAGGGGTTTATATATCACGCTATTCGCTTTGACAGTGCTGCTGCTGGCTTTCCCAGCGGTTCAACAGCATGCCAAACTGTTCAAGTTCTGGCCACTTCGGGGAGCCACGGTCACCACAGAACAGCCCCGTTTCACCCTCAAGTCTTTTATGGATGGCAGCTTCCAAGCGCAAGAGGACCGGTATCTCTCCGACCATATCGGCTTCCGTGAGCCTTTTGTGCGTTGCTATAACCAGCTGTGTTGGTCGCTGTTCCGCAAGACACAGAACAAAACCGTTTATGTGGGTAAAGACAACTGGCTTTTCAACGATTATACCATCAAACATCATTACGGCCAATCTGTCTATGACTTTGGAGAAAGCAACGAGGCTGTCGTGGAAAAAATGCGTGCCTCCTCGCTGATGCTGTATCAGCTCCAAGAGGTGTTGAAGTCGTATGGCGTTTCGTTTTTCGTTTGTCTCGCTCCGGGCAAGGATATGGTTTGCGAGGAGTATGTCCCGGATGTGAAGTTTAACCGGCCACCCGGGGTGCTTGCAATTTCCTATTTTCCGCCCGTTTTCGACTCGCTGGGCATCAATTACCTGAATCT
>JAEEII010000322.1 GCA_016281295.1 Bacteroidales bacterium | reverse complement strand
GGTCAGCGCTATCATGGGAGTGAAAAAAGTGGAAGTAGAACTCACCTTCGAACCCGCATGGAGTATCGACATGCTCTCTGATGAAGCCAAAGCAGAGTTAGGCCTCGATGGTGACTACGGCGCCTACTCAGCAATGGACTTTCTATATTAATTAAGATTAGAAGAAGGAGACGAGACACCTCTAACCTTTAACCTCACAAAAGGCTTCAGCGTAGAGGAGCATCTGCTTCAGCATGGAGAGCAGGCCATTGGAGCGAGTGGGGCTCAGGTGTTCTTTCAATCCGATTTCATCCAAAAACGAGAGGTCAGCGGCCAAGATATCCTGTGGGGTCTGTCCAGAAAAGACCTTGATTAACAAGTTGATAATACCTTTAGTAATCACGGCATCGCTGTCGGCGGTGAAATAGACCTTTCCCTCCTTGAGTTCGGCATGGAGCCACACCCGTGATTGGCAACCGTTGATCAAGTATTGGTCATTACGGTATTGTTCGTCAATGATGGGGCACTCTTTCCCCATCTCAATCAGCAGGGCGTAACGATCCATCCAGTCGTCGAACATCGAGAAGTCCTCTACGATACTATCTTGAATTTCTTTTATTGTCATATAATTTGTCTTTTTGTATTCATTTTTTCATCTCGCTTCGCTCACTAACCTCTCACCTTAAACCTCTCTCACCTCAGCATCATCGCAGCCCGCTCCACTGCATTTACGAAGACATCCACTTCTTCGAGGGTGTTATATATTGCAAAGGAGGCTCTTACGGTGCCGGGGATGCCAAAACGTGTCATCACTGGCTCAGCGCAATGATGACCGGTGCGTACAGCAACGCCCATCTTGTCAATAATGGTGCCAAGATCGTAGGGATGGATGCCATCTATAATGAAACTCACCAATCCACTACGCTCAGGGGCTAGTCCGATGAAACGCATCCCCGCTATTGAGGAAAGTTTTTCCATCGTGGTCTTCACCAACAAATCCTCATGTTCTGCGACCTCCTTCCTATCCAACCCCTCAATGAACTTCACAGCCGTCTCTAAGCCCAAAGCAGCGCCTACGTTAGGTGTTCCAGCCTCAAATTTAAACGGCAACTGATTAAAGGTGGTTCTTTCAAAACTCACTATATCAACCATCTCCCCACCGAACTGGTAAGGAGGCATTTTCTCCAGCCATTCCGTCTTGCCATATAAGCCACCGATACCCATAGGAGCATACATTTTATGACCTGAGAACACAAAGAAATCGCAGTCCAAGTCCTGAACATCAATAGGCAGATGCGCCATCGACTGAGCTCCATCAACAACCGTAAGGGCACCATATTGATGGGCCAGACGAATCATCTCTTTGATAGGATTTACTGTAGCTAACGTATTGGAAACATGAGCAATAGCTACAATCTCAGGACCTTGCTTCAAGAGTTCCTCGTATGCATTAAGGTCGAGAACACCTTGGTCATCCATAGGAACCACTAACAACTGTCCACCTTCATGTTGGATCATCTGCTGCCAAGGAACCAGGTTGGAATGGTGTTCCATCGCGGTCACTAAAACCTTGGGAAGATGAGAGGATTTCTTTCCACCACCGAATAATAGTTGACCCAACGATGTCGCCAACAGATTCAAGGATTCGGTAGTGCCACGGGTGAATACAATCTCACGTGCTTCAGGGGCGTTGATGAAACGCGCCACTGTCCTGCGTGCATTTTCGTATGCCTCAGTGGCCATTTGACTGAGATAATGCACCCCTCGGTGGATGTTACAGTTCTCATGCAAGTAATAATCACGTTCCCGTTCGATGACACATAATGGCTTTTGGGTTGTGGCGGCATTGTCGAGATAGACTAATGGCTTGCCATAGACCTTTTGGTCGAGGACGGGGAACTGTTTTCTTATTTCACTGATATCCAACATCTTTAAACGGTTTTATTCCGAATTCCAACGGGTTTGCTGCAATGCAGGACACAGTGGTCACAGCTCGAAAGCTCGCCACGCAAACGGCGTTTGATCATGTCGTCGATAGTCTCATGCAGGCTGTCGATTTTAATATGGTTGCTAATCTCCGCCGCAAAGGCATACATCAACAGCATTCTGGCATTGGCCTTACTGATGCCACGCTGACGCATGTAAAACATAGCTTCTTGGTCGAGTTGCCCTGTGGAGGTGCCATGCGAGCACTTCACATCATCGGCATAGATCTCCAAAAAAGGCTTAGTATCAATTTTAGCCGTGGAAGTCAGGATGATATTGGCATTGTTTTGTTGGGCATCTGTTTTCTGTGCACCGGGGGCAACATACACATGACCGTTGAACACCGCTGTAGCCTCGTCATCCATGATCCCCTTAAAACGCGTATCACTATTACAATGCGGGACATTGTGGTTGATTTTCAAATAGTTTTCCACATGTTGTTTCTTATCAACGAGATAGAGGCCATACACCTGAGTCTCACAACCCTCGCCATCAATGTCAACCTCGATATGGTTGTGGAGGTCACCCGCATTAAAGGATATCACCACGAAATGCACGCGACTATTGCGTTGCTGGTGGATATGGATGTGCGTCTTCAGGCTCGCGGTGTTGTCGAGGTTTTGAATACGATACATCTCGAGCTGTGCATTCTCGTCCACAACGATGTCACAATGTTCTTCTTGGGCTTGAAGATGTTCTGTGTCGTCGATTACCACCAGTTGGCGGTATCTATTCCGTTCTACTACGATATTGTTTTCAAGAAATTCCATCACCGTAAACATTACAGATTCATTTCCTTGATCCATTCGTAACCCTTCTCCTCGAGTTCAATGGCAAGATGTTTGCCACCCGACTTGACAATACGTCCGTCATACATCACATGGACGAAGTCAGGCACGATATAATCGAGAAGACGTTGGTAGTGAGTGATCACCACAAAGGCGTTATCTTTGTTATGCAGCTGGTTGACGCCATTGGCCACGATGCGAAGGGCATCGATATCCAGTCCTGAATCAGTCTCATCGAGGATGGCAAGACTCGGCTCAAGCATAGCCATCTGGAAGATTTCGTTTTTCTTCTTCTCGCCGCCAGAATAACCCACATTGACAAAACGGTTTTGCAGCTTCTCGGTAATCTCTACCATAGCCTGTTTCTCTTTCATCTTCTTCATGAAGTCGATAGTAGAAAGAGCAGGAAGACCTTGATATTCACGCTTTGAGTTGACAGCGGTGCGCATGAAGTTCTGGATGCTCACGCCAGGAATCTCTACAGGGTATTGGAAACTCAGAAAGATACCCTCATTGGCACGGTCCTCAGGTGACATCCCAACGATGTTCTTGCCCTTGTACCAGATCTCACCCTCGGTGATCTCATATCCTTCTCGACCGGTGATGGCAGCTGCCAAAGTGCTTTTGCCAGTACCGTTAGGTCCCATGATGGCGTGAATCTCACCTTCATTGACACCCAAGTTCAATCCCTTTAAGATTTCTTTGCCTCCGACAGAGACGTGTAAATTTTTGATATTCAGTAACATATTTATGATTAGTTTTAAAATTCAATAGTTAACCCACGCTTCCTTCCAAGGTGATTGATAAAAGTTTTTGTGCTTCGACGGCAAACTCCATAGGCAGACGGTTGAGCACGTCCTTGGCATAGCCGTTGACGATGAGGCCGATGGCCTTCTCCGTAGGAATGCCACGTTGCTGACAGTAAAAGAGCTGATCTTCTGAAATCTTGGAGGTAGTGGCCTCATGTTCGAGGATGCTCGACTCGTTGCCACACTGGACGTATGGCCAGGTGTGGGCACCACATTGATCCCCCATCAGCAAGGAGTCGCATTGTGAATAGTTGCGTGAGTTGACAGCGCCAGGAGCCACACGAACCAAGCCACGATAGCTGTTCTGACTATGTCCAGCGGAGATGCCTTTTGAGATGATGGTGCTACGGGTGTTTTTGCCCAGATGAATCATTTTGGTGCCAGTGTCGGCCTGCTGGTAATTGTTGGTGACTGCCACAGAATAGAATTCACCCACAGAATGGTCGCCGAGTAACACACAGCCAGGATATTTCCAGGTGATGGCCGAACCAGTCTCTACCTGAGTCCACGAGATCTTGGAACGGTCGCCACGACAAAGGCCACGTTTCGTCACTAAATTATAGACACCACCCTTGCCTTCTTTATCACCTGGATACCAGTTCTGTACCGTACTATACTTCACCTCGGCATCGGTCTCGGCGATAATCTCCACGATGGCGGCATGAAGCTGGTTCTCATCGCGCATCGGAGCGGTGCAGCCTTCCATATAACTCACGTATGCCCCTTCGTCGGCCACAATCAACGTGCGCTCGAACTGGCCTGTGTTAGCCGCATTGATACGGAAATAGGTGGAGAGTTCCAGAGGACAATGCACGCCTTTGGGGATGTAGCAGAACGAACCGTCGCTGAAGACAGCTGAGTTCAAGGCAGCGAAGAAATTATCAGTATAAGGCACTACCTTGCCAAGATATTTCCTCACCAAGTCGGGATGTTGCTTGACGGCCTCACTGAACGACATGAAAATGACCCCGTGTTTGGAAAGCGTCTCCTGAAAGGTGGTCTTCACCGAAGTGCTGTCCATCACGGCATCCACCGCCACACCAGAGAGTTTTTTCTGCTCGTCGAGCGAGATGCCTAACTTGTCGAAAGTCGCCAACAATTCAGGGTCCACCTCGTCAAGACTTTGTTTCTCTTGACGTTTACGCGGGGCCGCATAATAAATAATATCTTGATAGTCAATCTCTGGCAAATCAAGATGACCCCAATTGGGCTGTTTCAACGTCAGCCAATGACGGAAAGCCTTCAAACGAAACTCAAGCAGCCACTCCGGCTCCTCTTTCTTGGCTGAAATCATACGAATAATATCCTCATTCAAGCCCTTCGGCACAAAATCAGTCTCAATATCGGTTACAAAACCAAACTCATAATCTTTGTTAGTAACCTCATTTATAATGTTTTCCTTTGGATTGGATTCCATTTTCCCTTACAATTAAGAATTATTTTAAATAACATGCAAAAATAACTATTAATTAGGAATTGGCAATCAAAAAGAAAGAATTACATTTGCAAATCTTTAAGAAAGTATGTACAAGAATATCAAAAATAAGGCGCTAAGAATCGTGCTGATTGTGATTTCGATTCCGCTCTTTCTGCTTATTGGCTATTGGCTGGTGGTCTATCTGATCACGCCGCGATACCAGTTCCGGGAAGGGCGTCCATTCCGTGGCGAAGCATTATACAACCCTTATCAAGCCATGAAACCAGACCAATGGAAGCAGTACAATTTCCATTGTCATTCTCGCAAATACCTAGGGCTCACCAATGGAAGGCTTAGCAAGGAGACCGATATCGACAGCGTCTATCATTTACTGGGGTACGACCATTATGGCATCTCCGACTACATGCACATCAACCCGCATGGAAGCGAACTACCTGATTATATCCCAGCATACGAGCATGGCTATGGCTTTATTAAGAAGACCCATCAGCTCTGTATCGGTGCTGAAAAAGTGGTATGGATGGACTATCCATTCATGCAGAGCCTTGATATGAAGCAACATCTTTTGAGCAGGCTGCAACAACATAGCCGTTTTGCCGTTCCCGCCCATGCTTCTTATACCAACGGCTACAAAGTCAGCGACATGCGTTATCTCAGCGGTTACCGTCTGCTAGAAATCGGCAATCCCTACGGTACCGCATACGAGCACTGGGACGCAGCTTTGTCAACAGGCCATCGAGTGTATGGCATAGGCGATGATGACACACATAACGTAATGAACAGCAACGAGATAGGTCGGTATTTTACCATGATTAACACCAGGAACATGACGGCAGACAGCATTTACGATGCCTTGGAACGAGGCTGTTCATACGTGGTAGAGTTCCATGTCTATTACGACAAGCCGTTTGCACTAAAAATGGAACGAATGCATGAGCTGCCGCATCTCACCCGTTGCGAGTTGGTTGGCGACACCTTGTTGGTTGAGACCGATGCGCCCATCATTGAGGTTGCGGAGTTTATCGGTCAAAACGGCCAGGTCCTAAAACACGAAGAACGAGTGGGACAAGCCCGTTACATCATCCAACCCAGCGATTCATACGTCAGGGTGAAGCTGCGTTTACCACATCTCACCTTCTTCTATCTGAACCCCATCACTCGACATCCCACTCCGACGCCCGAAGATCAAGTCACCGCCGAACTTAACATGACCCAAACCGTTCTCTTCTATATCGTTTATCTTGTGGTCATCGTCCTTTGTCTTGTTCGTGTCTTTAAAAAACAGCAATCATGAGCAAGACAACGCGGATAAAGCCCATCCACCTCCTGCTGCTAATCAGCTTCCTCATCCGTGCCTTTTTGGCTGGATGGATGGAATTAGGCAACGACGAGGTATATTACTGGACTTACGCGATGTTCCCCGACTGGAGTCACTTTGACCACCCCGGCATGGTAGGGTGGATAATCCAGTTGTTTAGCCTTAACTTATTGTTCGACAGCGAGTTCTTTATCAGGCTCTCTTCTGTGGTGTTTATGACCCTCAACACATGGATCATGTATCAAATCGGGAAAGAGCTCCGCGATGAAGCCACGGGGGTTAGGGCTGCGTTGCTCTACACCGCGTCAGTATATGCTTTTGTCATCACGGGGATTTTCATCATGCCCGACACACCACTTTGCCTTTTCTGGCTGCTGGCTTTCTGGATGATACTGAAGCCTCACAACAACCGACATTTGCTTTTGTTCGGATTATTCGCTGGATTAGCGATGCTATCCAAATACTCAGGAATCTTTCTCTGGATAGGATTCGGGTTATATCTGCTTTGTTATGAGCGCAAGACTCTTCAAAACCCCATATTATATGTATCACTGATTATCACGGCTTTATGTTGTTTCCCCATCCTGTATTGGAATATACAGAACGACTTCATCAGCTTCCGATTTCACAGCGGACGAGTAGGCATTTTCGAGTCTTTCAGTCCCATCAGCCTCATCACCGAGTTGGTGGGCGAGTTCGGTTATAATAACCCCGTAAATTATGTCATCGCCTTATTGGCCGTTATCGCTTCTTTCAGAAAACGCCTCTCCCTCCCCGCCTCCTCACAACAGCTTATCTTGCTCACAGCGTTGCCGATGATCGGACTGTTTTTACTCTTTTCGATGACACGCCCCACTCTTCCACATTGGTCGGGGCCAGCCTTCATCCTTTTGATTCTGTTGAGTGCCAATTGGATGGAAAACCTCCATATAAAAACACAGAAAAAACTGATTGTCAGCTCGATTTCCATTCTCATTCTCATCTTGGTCATCGGTGTAGTCGAAATCAAAACTGGTTTTATCCCTTTGGATCATCACACCGAGGAACGAGAAGTTGGAAAGGATGACTTCACTCTCGACCTCTATGGATGGCGACAGCTTGGTCAAAAATTTGCCGATGTCCGTGAACGTGAGATCGCAGCAGGTGAAATGAGCGAGAACGATGCCATCATCGGCAACAACTGGTTCCCCACCGCAAACATCGATTATTATGTGGGACGTCCATTAGGGCTGAAAACACTCGGCTACGGACCGCTCGACCACATCCATAAATACCAGTGGATCAATGAGAAGCGTGGTGGATTCGAGAAAAAAGCAAACTACTGGTACCTCGCTGACAGTCATTTCTTTATTGACCCCGAGAAAGCCTACGCCTATACTAATTTCAAAAAAATACGCTTGGTGGATGTCATTCCCATCAAACGCAATGGCAAGACCGTAAGAAACATTTTTGTATATGAATGCAAATCACTTGTGTACGGCCCACCAACGTTGGAGGAGGTGAGAGGAAAAAGGTGAAGGGTGAAAAGTTAGAGGTAAAAAATCAAGGTTAACAATTAAATAAATAAATAATAAACAGTTAAATAATAAATAGTTAAATTTTTATGGAGAAGTTATTAGATAAATTCCTGAGGTATGTTGCTGTGGAGACAACCTCAGATGAGAACTCAGAGACTCAACCCAGTGCCCAACGCGAGTTCGACCTGCTCCGCATGTTACGTGATGAACTACAGCAGATGGGGATTCATGCTGAGTTAGATGAATACGGTTATGTGATGGCCACCATCCCCGCTAACACCGACAAAGACATTCCGGCGGTCGGTTTCATCGCCCATGTAGATACCGCTCCCGACGCTTCGGGCAAGGATATCAAACCACAGATCATCCCCAACTGGAACGGCGAGGACATCGTGCTCAACAAAGAGAAAAACATCGTGCTGCGCACCACTGAATTCCCTGAAATGAAACAATATCAAGGCCAGACGATGATCACCACCGACGGAACAACCCTGTTGGGTGCCGACGACAAAGCTGGTGTAGCGGAGATTATGTATGCCGCCCAGTATATGATGGAACATCCCGAGTTCAAACATGGAGAAATCAAAATCGGATTCACGCCTGACGAGGAGATTGGACGTGGTGTGGCTAAGTTCGACGTCAAGAAATTCGGGGCCAAATACGCCTACACCATGGACGGAGGTGAAATCGGAGAGTTAGAATATGAAAACTTCAATGCCGCAGGTGCCAAAATACACATCCAAGGCAGCAACATTCATCCCGGCTATGGCAAAGACAAGATGGTGAACTCCATGCTCATCGCCATGGAACTCGACGCGATGCTACCCGTGGAACAACGTCCTCGTTACACCCAAGGCTATGAGGGCTTCTTCCATCTTATTGGAATCAACGGAACCGTTGAGGAAACAACTATGTCATACATCATTCGAGACCATGACCGTGCTAAATTTGAGGAAAAGAAAGCTTTGATGACGGCTGTCACCGAGTTCTTAAACAAAAAATACGGCAACGTGGTGACCTTGGAGCTCAAACACCAATATTATAATATGCGGCAAGAGGTTGAACCTCACTTCTTCATCGTGGAAAGAGCCATCAAAGCCATGGAGATGGCAGGCATCAAACCCAAGGTACAACCCATCCGCGGCGGCACCGACGGCGCTAACTTGTCATTTATGGGTCTGCCCTGCCCCAATATCTTCGCTGGCGGACACAACTTCCATGGAAAACTGGAATATGTGCCACTCGAAAGCATGGAGAAAGCCTCTGAGGTCATCCTCAATATCGTGAAACTTTTCTGTGAGTAATTTGGAATTTAGAATTTAGAATTTAGAGGGAGCGTCAAATCCCTCTAAATTCTAAATTCTAAATTTAAAATTAGTTTTCGGCTTCCAGTCTGCCGTGACAGTTCTTGTATTTCTTGCCTGAGCCACAAGGACATGGATCGTTACGACCCACTTTCTTTTCCACACGAATCGGTTGGGTCACCTCTTTTTGCTGGGTGTTGCTATGGGCTTGTGACAGCAAGTCGTTACGTTGTTCCCTCACCTGCGAGCGGTCAACGGCACGGGCACGGTGTTCACGCACGGTATCAGGATCTTGAACCGGGATGTCGGCACGCATCAAGAAGGAGATAACTTCCTCGTTAATCTTCTCGATCATGGCACTGAACAGGTTGAAAGATTCCAGTTTATAAATCACCAGCGGATCCTTCTGCTCGTAAGTGGCGTTCTGCACCGATTCCTTCAAGTCGTCCAATTCACGAAGATGTTCTTTCCAAGCGTTGTCGATAAGTCCTAAAGTGATACTCTTCTCAATGCAGAGGCTCACCTCACGGGCACCGTTTTCCACCGCCTTTTTGAGGTTGACAATGACATTCATGCCATGTCGTCCATCGGTAATCGGGATGGCGATATTCTCGAAGTGGTTCTGGCTTTCATACACGTTCTTGATCACCGGCATAGTCTTCTCGCCAATGATACGCGACTTCTCACGGTAGTGTTCCAAAGCGGCATCGAAAATCTTATCCGCCAAGGCATCGGTTCTACCCCTTTCGAACTCTTCCTCGCTAAACGGAACATCGATACCCATGGTAGAGAGCAACGACATCTTAAGGCCTTCATAGTCTTTGACATCGCGGGCATCGTTGAGGAGTTTCTCACCAAGGTCATACATCATGTTGTTGATGTCAATAGAGAGACGCTCGCCAAAGAGTGCATGGTGACGTTTGCTGTAAATCACCGTACGTTGCGAGTTCATCACGTCGTCGTATTCCAGCAAGTGTTTACGGACGCCGAAGTGGTTCTCTTCAACCTTCTTTTGCGCCTTTTCAATCTGTTTGGTGATCATAGGATGTTGAATCACCTCACCTTCTTTAAGACCCATACGGTCCATGAGCGGTGCGATACGCTCAGAGCCGAACATACGCATGAGGTCATCTTCAAGAGAGACATAGAACTGGGAGCTACCCGGGTCGCCTTGACGACCGGAACGGCCACGCAACTGACGGTCCACACGACGGCTCTCATGACGTTCGGTACCGATGATGGCGAGACCGCCGGCTTCCTTCACGCCAGGTCCCAGCTTGATGTCGGTACCACGGCCTGCCATGTTGGTAGCGATGGTGACCGTACCCGCCTGGCCAGCCTCACGGACAATCTGAGCCTCCTTGAAGTGCAGCTTGGCATTCAACACGTTATGCGGGATGCCCTTACGGGTCAGCATACGGCTCAGCAACTCAGAAATCTCCACCGAGGTAGTACCCACCAACACTGGACGACCAGCGGCAACCAACGCCTGAATCTCTTCGATGACAGCGTTGTACTTCTCGCGTTTGGTCTTATAAATCATATCCTCTTGGTCGATACGAGCAATCGGCTTGTTGGTGGGGATGACCACCACATCGAGTTTATAGATGTCCCAGAACTCGCCCGCTTCAGTCTCAGCGGTACCGGTCATACCAGCCAGTTTGTGATACATACGGAAGTAGTTCTGCAAGGTGATGGTAGCGTAGGTCTGTGTGGCGGCTTCCACCTTGACGTTTTCCTTGGCTTCCACAGCCTGATGCAAACCGTCGCTCCAACGACGACCTTCCATGACACGACCGGTCTGTTCATCCACAATCTTGACTTTGTTATCTTGGATGATATAGTCTTTGTCTTTCTCGAAGAGGGTGTATGCCTTGAGCAGCTGACGCACGGTATGCAGACGCTCTGACTTCTCGGAGAAGTTACGCATCAGCTCTGCCTTGCGCAGCACCTTCTCATCGTTGCTGAGGTTCTGGTGTTCCAACTCGGCAATCTCGGCACCCACGTCGGGCATCACGAAGAAGTCGGGGTTGTTATAAGCGGAGCAGAGGGCATCGATACCTTTCTCGGTAAGGTCAACAGTGTTGAGTTTCTCGTCGATGACGAAATACAGCTCATCATCGATGAGGTGCATGTTCTCGCCACGGTTCTGCATATAGAAACCTTCCGTCTTTTGGAGGAGGGTTTTCATGCCTTCCTCGCTGAGGAATTTAATCAAGGCGTTGTTTTTGGGAAGACCACGATAGGAGCGGAACAAGAGGTCAGCGCCATGACGTTTCTGCTCCTCGGTGGAGGCTGGATTGGTGAGGATAGACTTGGCCTCGGCGAGGATGGTGGTGACGAGCCGTTTTTGGGCTTCGTACAGCTTGACGACATCGGGTTTCAGCTGGTCGAACTCCTGAAGGTCGCCACGCGGGGTAGGACCACTGATGATCAACGGGGTACGGGCGTCGTCAATCAACACGGAGTCAACCTCATCGACGATGGCGTAGTGGTGTTTGCGCTGCACCAGCTCGTCGGGGCTTCCTGTCATATTGTCACGGAGGTAGTCGAAACCAAACTCGTTGTTGGTGCCGTAGGTGATGTCACACATATAAGCACGGCGACGAGCGGCAGAGTTAGGCTCATGCTTGTCGATGCAATCAACGGTAAGGCCGAGGAACTCATACATGGCACCCATCCACTCGGAGTCACGTTTGGCCAAGTAGTCGTTGACGGTGACCACATGCACGCCCTTGCCTGCCAAAGCGTTAAGATAGACTGGCAAGGTAGCCACGAGGGTCTTACCTTCACCAGTGGCCATCTCGGCGATCTTGCCTTGATGCAAGACGATACCACCGATAATCTGACAATCATAGTGCACCATATCCCAGGTCACCATGTTGCCACCGGCCATCCAGCTATTCCTGAAGTAAGCTTTGTCGCCTTCGATGGTGACATGTTCATATTTGGCTGCCAGGTCACGGTCGAGGTCGGTAGCTTTCACCACGACGGTCTCATGCTCACAGAAATATTTCGCTGCGGCTTTTACCACTGCAAAGGCCTGGGGCAAAATCTCGTTCAGTGCCTCCTCAATCTTCTCCAGCTCGCGTTTCTCGAGTTTGTCAACCTCGGTATAGACCTTTTCTTTTTCGTCGGGGTCCATATCAGGATTGGCATCCACACGAGCTTTCAAAGCCTCAATCTCGGCAACCTCTGAAGCAGTTTTGTTTTTGATATATTCTTTGAATTCGACAGTCTTGTGACGGATGCTGTCGATATCGAGTTTTACAATCTCCTGATAAGCTTGGAGTGTTTTTTGAAGTATGGGCTGCAAGGCTTTGTTATCGCGGGAAGCCTTGTCGCCGAATAGTTTTTTCAGAAAACCCATCTTTTTTTAGAATTTTGAATTTAAAAGAAGTTAGAAGTTTGCGCTTTGGGCAAAAATCGTGCAAAGGTAGGGAATTTCTGTGAAATACAGAAAAATATGTCAAAAAGTCATAAAAAACAGCCAGACATCGATTGAATGAGAAAAGCTCCCACATCATTCCCGCTGAAGTTATTCCTTCAGCAGTTTGGTGACATTCTCCCCCAACGTCTTTTCTGAGGCTGGTGCCAGGCCAATCTTGGTGCCAGGCAAAATGATGAAGTATTCAGGAAAGGTTCGCACCTCGTAACGTTCCAAAAGAAGGATGTCGTTGCCGAGATTCAAAAGTGGCCAGTTGTAATGATGATCCTCAAAACGTTTTTTATGCTGTTCCAGTTGGTCTTTAGTGGTGATGGTGATGAGCTGCACGCTGTCCTGCCACTGGTGATGCAGGTCAGCCAAGTCCTCGAACTGGTGATCCACTGTAGCCGAGCTACCCTCCACAAACTGCAAGACGACCATCTGATCCTTATAATCAGAAAGCTTCACCATCTCTCCAGTGACAGACAGAAGCTCAAAGTCAGGTGCCGGGGCTCCCGTGGCGAAACGGTCGAACTCAGCCAAGATATGGCCAACCATGACTTTCGTCTCGGAATAACGGCTCTTGTCGCGAATGGCAGATAGGTGTATCCGAACCGCCTTGCGCGTCTTGGGTTGCTCATAGTACATGGTACGAAGATTATAAAGCAGGATCAACTCCGCCAACTGCGGGTTACGACTCATGAAAGGGTCGGCAAAGACCACTTGTTTGAAGGACTCTGTACTGGTACGGAAGGACTCTTGAAAAGCGTCGAGGTCGTAAGTGGGACGATAGAACCAATTGGAAAACAAGTCTTTAAACAAATCCATGTAAGCAGGACAGTGATAAAGGACAGGTTTACCGTCAAAAAGCTCTCCAATCACTTTCTTGCCACCGTCAGCGTTAACCGCCATCTGGATGGAAGCAATTTTATAGGTGTTTTGTTGTATCACATAGTCGTCGTGAATATCCAGCTCCGTACGAATCGTTTCCTTGATAGAGTCAATATAACGGTACTGCCGACGGCGGTACAGCTGGTCGAAATACTCGAGCACATAGCTGTTGATGATTTGTTCCGAGATGATAATCTGGCGATAGATACCTTGGTCGGAGGCCGTTTTGACGCGAAGGGCAGGCGCAGGTCGCTCGAAATAGGAAAGCGAAGGGGCCGCTTCAGGGATGGTGATGCTGACCTCGTAAGCCGCTCCAGGGCGCACAAAAAGGTCAACGCCTTCGAGTCCTACCACAAGACGTGCGGGAAGGGTTTGGTCAACCTCACCTTCCAACAAGAAAAAACCCTGATTGTCAGAGGTACATTGCGCGATTTCCGTTTCATGGCCCATCAACAGGTCATCACAAACCATGAGCCGCACCAAAGCATGAGTCCGGTTGACACGACCCGAGACCGTGACGTTGCCCGCAAACCCTACAAGACAAGCCAACAATACAACTATCAATAATCCAGTTTTCTTCATATCAGATTCAATAAAAACACCGAAAAAGAATAAAACATCGAAAAAGAATAAAACATCGAAAAACACGTAATAAACGAAAAATTAATGGTTTTCGTGTTTTTCGTGTTTTTCGATGTTCAAAATCAGGCCGTTTATTTCTTCTTCAGCAATTCCAAATCAACTTCTTCCGGCACGAACTTAGAGGTGTCGCCACCGTTTTTGAAGATGTCGCGCACAACACTGGAGCTGACACCCACCAGTTCGCTCTCAGTGAGGAGGAAGACCGTCTCAAGTTCAGGATGCAAACGTTTGTTGGCATGACAAATCATATTCTCATACTCGAAGTCAGAGCCACTACGGAGGCCACGGATAATGAAACGCGCCCCTACCTTTTTACAGAAGTCGGCGGTGAGGCCGTCATAGCTCTCCACCATCACATTGGGATAGTCGGCAAAAACAGCCTTGCACCATTCGATGCGGTTTTCCAGCGGGAAGGTGGAACGTTTCTCCATATTGACACCCACGGCTACGTAGATGACATCAAACATAGGCAAGGCTCGAAGGACGATGGAGCGATGGCCTAATGTGATCGGGTCGAACGACCCCGGGAAGACAGCGATTCTTTTCATGTTTATGCGTTGTTGAATTTGTTATTTACGTTAAAGTTATCGTTTTTATTGAGTTGTTGGCGCAAAAAAGAGCCAAGGGTATCGGCGAGAGAACGGAAGGTGTTCTCCAGAAACCAATCCAAATCTTCTGGTCCGAGGAAGACCACTTCGCTGATGCCCTCATCACGTTGCGGCTCTATATGGGAGCTGTCGGCGGTGGCCATCAAGAACCAAGAGGTCTGTTTCAGTCGCCATTCATTCTCATAGAGATAGCAATGCCATGAGGAAGGCAAAGGGCGAAGGATGCTCAGCTCCTTGAGTCCCGTTTCCTCCTCCACCTCACGGAGTGCCGCTGTAGCGGTGTCCTCTCCTTCTTCGACATGACCTTTGGGGAGATCAGGGATGCCGTTGCGTTCAATCGCAGCGATGCGGTTTTCGTCCACCACCACCCCGCCAGCGGCAGGTGCCATGACGAAGGTTCGGCACAACGCCGCCGAAAGCAATTCAGGACTGATTCCGTCGATAACGACATCCTCTTGAAGCGGTGCCACCAGCCACTGACGAAAAAAATTATGAATTTTTTCAACCTCGTATGTCTCTAATTGTTGGGAAGTTGCATCCAAAATAAGTTCTTTTTCCACGATATTTGGAAAAATCAATGCGCGTTGTTCATAGAAAATCTTGTACATTTGTAGCAGATTACTTGGAGTGAATTCAACCGCAAAAATATACATTTTATGAAATATGACGATTCAGCTTTGATGTTAGCCATGCATCTTTTGCAGATTAAGGCCGTGAAACTAAGTCCGAAACAGCCGTTCACCTGGGCTTCTGGCTTACACAGCCCCATCTATTGCGATAACCGGGTCACCCTCTCCTATCCCATGGTGAGGACCTTCATCCGTCAACAGTTTGTGGAGCAGCTGATGCAGCATTACGGAAAACCCGATGCCATCGCTGGTGTGGCGACGGGAGGCATCGCCCAAGGTGCTTTGGTGGCTCAAGAGCTTGGGCTTCCATTTACCTACGTGCGTTCCGAGAAGAAGTCCCATGGGATGCAGAACCAAATTGAAGGTGTCATCGAATCGGGACAATCGGTCATTGTCATCGAGGACCTGGTATCAACAGGCAAATCGAGTTTGCTTGCTGTGGATGCCTTACGCGAAGCCGGAGCCAACGTCAAAGGCATGCTGGCCATCTTCACCTACCAGCTCCCCGCTGCGGAAGAAAATTTCAAAGCCAAGAACTGCACCCTTCACACGCTAACTAACTACGAGACTCTTATCTTTAAGGCTATCGAAGAGAAATACATCAGCGAAGAAGACCAGCAGTCGCTACTCGAGTGGCGCAAGGACCCGCAGGCTTGGTCGGAGAAATTTTAGGAAGGAGAGAGGTTAGAGGTAACGGATGGTTTTGAGGTCGGAAACGTATTCATTTCCGGTTTCGTCGAGGGTTTTTAGGCGACCGAAAGCGTCAATCCCAGTGATGAAACGTTTCACTTTCTGACCGTCCACCTCATAGTCTGCCCAGATGCGATAACGATATAACCGATGAAGGTAATCCGCTTTGATTTTGGCGATGCCTTCATCGGTTTTCAACATAGACACCCTCTGTTCCACCATTGCCACCAAGTGTTCCAGCAATGGCTCCAACGCCAACTCCTTACCCAAAATCGCTTTCAAGGAGATAGGATGCGTTAGCCAATCCCGAAAAACAATTTGGTTAACATTGAGACCGATACCGACTACCGATGCCCCCATCATCATACCATGAATACTACTATTGATAAGGATACCACATAGTTTTCGGTCGCCATAATATAGATCATTAGGCCATTTCACCGACAGGGTGCGGTAAGGCTCCTCACCATTAAGTTTCAGCATGTCAAGCCCGTCAAGCAACCCCAAAGGCACAGCTTGTGAGAGCAGAAACTGATCTTCAGCGCGCATAAACGACATGTCGAAGCCCATGCTAAAGGTTAAATTCAACCCCGGAGCACTCTCCCAAACGTTGGTACCCATCCCCTTTCCTGCCGTCTGCATCCGAGCGCAGACCACTAATCCAACACGCTTATTCTCTTCTTTTTCAAGAAGATAAGCATTCGTAGAACCTAATTCCTCCAGATATTCGATTCTCATGGCAAAATTTTTGCGCAAAATTAAATTTTTCCCTTGCATAATATGGAATATTTTTTGCATCTTTGCACCATCGAATAGTAAGAAGAAGAAATAAATAAAAAAATACATAACTATGATTAAAAAAACTTTACTAACTTTATCACTTTGCGTTTTGGTCGGAATGATTTCCGCCCAATCACTGCGGTTTGAAAAAAACGGCACGGCTTACGCCAATAATGAAGTCATCACCGTGACACATCCCACCAACAATTTCGGTGAGATGGTGGTGGAACTGCAGCTCAGAAACCTCACCAGTGACCCCATTGACGTGTTGGTGGAGAAAGAGCATGTATCCACCGTGGAAGGCACGGAGAACTCAATTTGTTGGGGAAGCTGTTTCGCTCCATCCGTTTTCATCAGCCCGAACCCCGTCACCATCGAAGGCGGTAATTTGTCGGATGAGGGCATGCTCTCTTTCCATTATCAACTTGACCCGACTTACACAGGACAGAATTTAATCCCTGGCACCACGATTGTGAAATACCATGCCTATCCGTCACGCAACCCTGAAGATCGTGTAACCATTGAAGTACACTATGCTTATAACCCGGAAAGCGTTGCCGAAAACAACATCCAAGTGAGCAAGGCCTACCCCAATCCTGCCACTTCACAAATCAATTTTGACTTTAAAGGCAACGAATCAGGCATTGTCAAGGCTGTCTTGTATAACCTCCTCGGCCAAGAAGTGGACTCCAGAATGCTGAACAGCGTCCAAGGCAGAATCACCTTCCCTCTGGACAATATCCAACCCGGCATCTATTTCTGCAGCTTCTTCGTCAACGACGAAATGGTTAAAACCGAGAAGTTTATCGTGAAGAAGTAAGGAGATCTCATCAAGAATGATTACAGAAGAACAAGCTAAACAGCATATCCGCGACCTTATTGAATACATTGGCGACGACCCTAACCGTGTGGGGTTGCAGGCTACTCCTGACCGTATCTTACGGATGTTCAAGGAGATGTTTCGCGGATATGACCCCAACCAGATGCCCGTCATCACCACCTTCCCCAATGGGCAGGACGGAATTATCTACGACAACATGGTCATCGACAACGGACCTTTCTATTCCGTATGTGAGCATCATTGCCGCACCTTTTTTGGCGAGTATTGGTTTGCCTACATCCCCAACAAGAAAGGACGCATCCTTGGCCTCTCCAAGATTGGTCGCGTCATCGACTACTGTTCCTCCAAACTACAGGTGCAGGAACGTCTTGTACAAGAAGTGGTGGAAGTACTCACTGAAGCGCTCGGCAACGAGTACCCACCCCGCGGCATGGCCCTCATGATGAAAGGACGCCACATGTGCAAAGAAAGCCGCGGCGCACGCAAAGAAGGCTATATGATATCCACCTACCTCACGGGCGTGTTCAAATCGGACCTCCGCGTTCGCAACGAATTCATGTCCTACATCAAGGAGTGGAAACCGTAAGAGAGGTTAAAGGGTTGAGGGAAAAGCCGATAGGCATCTCTAACCTTTAATCTCTAACTTTCCATTCTCCCAAGCAAGTGCTATCGAGGGTGCCTTTGTTGCGTGCCCATTCGATGAAGAGGGAGCGAAGGTCTTCTTCGCTGTTCCAGATACGATGACGGGCGATGTCATCGGCTTGCCAACCACAACCGTTCAAGAAGTGGTTGCCTCCACCCATGGAACGATAGGAGTTAAGCACCACACGGTAGGTGCTATCCAT
>JAEEII010000321.1 GCA_016281295.1 Bacteroidales bacterium | reverse complement strand
TTCTAAATCGGCAGCGACAAGCCATTGACAATGCCGAAGCAATACTGGCAGAAATCTCCCACGGGAACCCTGCCCAAGAAGAATCGTCCACAACAGTCCAAAAACTGGTTGTTGAGCTTAACAAATACCTCTAACCATCAATCCCTCATTTCCAGTTATCTTTCCAAAACTAGAAAGGAAACTATAAAATTTGCAAAAATTTTACAAATTATTCAGTTATCTTTTCAAATTATGACTTTTGACTGGTAGTGTTTCATAAGCATTCGACCAACTATAGGTAGCTGAACCTATATCTTGCAGCAACAGCGGCTATAACTTGCAGTGAAGTTGTAGCCGCTATTGTTTGGGTTGTACATGTCAGTTGCACCTATGTCATGAAGGTTTTGTCATGGCGGAGTCTGGATGTTGCATTTTCCATTACCATGCAAAACAACAATGAAACCAAAAGACAATATGAGTCAGTAGAAGGACTGCCGGCAAACGCAGCTTTGAGGCAGCCAAAGACTCTCCGTTTGCAAGGATATAAAGATTTTTTCTCAACCCAGGTTGAAAACCCATATAGATCAAACTATATTCTTATGTAAAAACAATACGATTATGTTTCTTATAGACCCCATTGATGATGGCTCCGACATGAGCCTCACCCCAGACGAACTCAACAAAGTGGAACTCCGTGTCCTCGAGGAGGAGGCAAAAAATGCCGCTGTGGCAAAAGAATACCTGGCAAACAAGAAAAAACCTTTCTACCACCCCGAACATTATTACGAAATGTCTGCCTGCAAATTCAATGTGAAAAAACGCCGCGCAATAGAGCCCACAAGGAAAGACTTTGTGGAGCTCAGCGACGAGGAATACCTATTCCTGCTCACCAAGGTGCTGACATTTGGCAGCTCTTACCTCTTCAAACATCTCTATGAAGACCGCCCCGAAATGGCTCAAAAAATCATCGAGAAACTGTATGGCTGCTACGAGGACGGGACAGAGGAGGGCTGGGGATATCACGTCAGCTTCGATGAGGTGTTTGAAAACGCCAAGGAAATAATTCAGCTGAAAGACTACTACATGCCCGGCGACCCGAACAACACGATAACCTTCTTCTGACCAAACTCATCCAATAAGCTTGGCCGATATACATAAAGAAATAGAATTAACATCAAAAAAACGATCAAATGGGAAAAAAGAAAACGTTGGATTACAAACTAATCAACGATGCTTTTACGAGAGAAGGCTGGACAATGTATCATCAATTTATGGTGGGAAACAGATATGAAAGAGGAACAGACATTGTTACTTGGTATTATGGACATTTCAAATTGAACGGTAAAAGTGCCAGTGATGAAGCAATATGTGATATGTTAAAAATAGACAAGCGCATATTGGAGGTGAGCGATGCAATAGCACCACATCCAATTCACTCCAAATACGGACAGACCTTCCTTGCTGGGGTGAGGTGGGCTGATGAGCATCCAATTAATAAACAAGATTCTAAACAAGGATAATTCAACAAAACAAATAGTGAAGAAAAGAACCATTATATATCTTCACGGCTTCGGCTCATCGGGTTTGAGCAACACCGTCAGCTATCTAAGAAAACTGATGTCTGATTGTGAAGTCATTGCACCGGATATTCCCGTTGATCCAAAAGAGGCTTTGCCTTTTTTGAAGTCTCTCTGTGAGACGAAAAAACCAGACTTAGTCATAGGAACAAGCATGGGTGCCATGTATGCCATGCAAATGCTGGATTACCGTCGTATCTGTGTGAATCCTGCACTTCGGATGTCAGAGCTTACCGAGGTGCTAAAAGTGGGAACGTTCGACTATTTCCAGCCCACGGCATCGGGCAAAACAAGTTTTACCGTCACGGAAGAAACCATCCAACACTTCAAGGAAATGGAGCAGCATCTGTATGATGGGCTTACCGACGAGAGCCGCCACTTGTGCTGGGGTTTCTTCGGCGACGAGGACGACATTGTCAACTGCAAGGAGGAGTTCATGCGCCAGTATTATCCACACATCATCGGCTTCCACGGTGGCCACCGAATGAACAACGCCATACTGCGCGAGGTGATTGTGCCTTTTGCGAAAATGCTTATCAACGAGGAGCAAACCGACGAGTATGGTGTTACCTACAGCAGCTATGGTAGGGTGTTGAAGGGTGTGGACGACAACCTTTTCACTTGTGAAGAATACACTATACCAGAAGGTGTTGAAGTCATGGAACATGACTCCTTCTATGGTCAATCCCATCTTCGGCGCATCCATTTGCCGGGTACTTTGCGAGAAATGGGCGACAACGCCTTCATTCATTGCCCGATTGAGTCCATCGAGATTCCTTCAGGGATTACAAAAATCAGTGCATCTATGTGCGAGGCTTGCAGAGAGCTGAAAGAAGTCCGACTGCCATCAACCATCGTTGGAATACAAATAGGAGCCTTCAACGGTTGTGACAAATTGGAGGAAATCAACCTTCCAGACGGCATACATTATATGGAAGACAATGTCTTTAGCGGTTGCACGTCGTTGAAGCACGTTACTTTGCCCAAACAACTCAGATGGATTGCTCCGGAACTATTTGATTCGAGCGGTATCGAATCCGTTGAAATTCATGACGGTATCGAAGAAATCGGGGATTGGGCATTTTGGGGCTGCAAGAACCTGAAATCGCTCACCATTCCTGAGAGTGTAACCAGGATTGGAAGGGGAATTGTCTCTGCCCATGAAGGGTTTGAAGGAGTGGTCTGCCATGCGCCTGGCTATCATGTCGAAAACGACGCCCTGATTGAGGATAGTTCGGGAACGCTCCTTTGTTGCTGGACCACGCAAAAGGATTATGTCGTTCCCGAATGTGTCAAACGGATTGCCGATTTCAGCTACAATGGTTTTGTGGAAACCATCACCGTAAAGCAGTACGTTGAGATCATGGATTCTGACACTTTTGCCAGCAATACCAATCTCAAAAAGACTAACTTCTTGGGCGGTTATGGCGCATATCCTGAGAGTGGGAAGTCGGCTAGCAATTGGTTGCCGTTACCCACTGGTTGAAATATTCAATGATTTATTCTATATACAAGTATAAACACAATAAAGTAAGGATCATGTTAGGAGCAATTATTGGAGACATTGTTGGCTCATGTTATGAGTTCAACGGCATTAAAACGACGGATTTCGAGCTGTTCAGTCCACGCAGCCGCTACACCGACGACTCGGTGATGACCATGGCCGTGGCCGAATGGTTGCTCGACGATCCTTACCACACGCACAACATCCTGGAAGAGAAAATGGTGAAATATGGCAATTTGAATACCAATGTCGGATATGGCAGTCATTTCCTTCACTGGCTGTATTTTCCTCAGGCCAAATACGAAGCCAAAGCAAAAGAATATCTTGCAGAGAAAAAACGCGTCAAGTATTACGACTTCTCTGGCTTTTGCGAACAATTGGATAGCAACAAGAGCTATCTTGTCGTCTTCGACGAAATCAACGCTGACGCAGAAATGATTTATGAAAAGGAGAAGTTGTATGATTAGTAGACCAATGGAATTCTTTGATGAATGCCAATTCAAGATAGGCGATGTGGCCTATTACCGCTCGCCTGAGTCGGAATACAGTATCAGGAAAGCAAAAGTTTGCAATGTGGAAATGAAAGAGCGTTACGTTGTCCATTTTTCCGTGCCATATTATGTGATCACATTGGAAAACGGCATCATTTTGCGCTCATCGGAGGCTTTTACCACCCGGAAAAAGGCTGAGGAGTATTTCGTGAAGGAACTCAAAACACGGCTTACATTTCAACAAGTGGAACTTGACAAACTGCTGCAAGAGATGGCTTACGAAACTAAAGTATTAGAAAGACTGGAGAGAACCCTGCGTTCACATTGACAAAACAACCTCACCATAAAAATTTAGGGGATTATATACCTGATGGCACAAACATTTTTGAAAATGCTTTTTTGCTTTTTTTAAATTTTTTTGTATGTTACTTGTATTAAAAATAAAATAAAAATAATAATCTATGGCTAATTTAAAGGTATATTGTCTTTAATGGAACGAATTGAAAATAAGCAAATAATTGAAGGTATTGATTTTGATACTGAAAAATCAACAGTATCATATAATCCAAATCATGAAGAAAACATTGATACTTCAATTGAAAAATTACCAAAAACTAATACCATGTTAGGAGCCATTATCGGAGACCCTCAAAAGCAGTGGCAACATTCAGATATTCTCTGTATTTTTGCAGCGCCAAACCATTCAAATAAAGGCATCATTCCGAAGTTGATGCCTTACTTCAATAAACCACCTCGTCGTGCTGTCCTTATTATGGAAGGACTGCTTGTTATGTTGCACCCCGCGCCGACCATAAAACGGCGCAACAATGTTGTATTGAAGTATGAAAGACAACACTTACGAATTCGACCAGTGGCTGAAAAGCCACAACAAGAGCAAAAACATGATGGAGAAGCTGGAGCGACGGCTCATCCCCTACCCCATCTTTAATGCCATTGGCTTTGTGAACGACGGCAAGCCATCGCAAGGCGAAGTGATGGTTGACGGCAACACCTACCATTATGCCATCACCTACGATTACCTGAGCAACGGACACGATGTGTATGATGTCATCCTTACCACGGCTCGGCTCGAAAACCCATGGCATAACCTGCTGATGGGCTACAACAAGTTCAAGCTGGTGTATCTTCACGATAAGATCAAAACCATCTACACCATCGAAAAGGGCTACTTCGAAAGCATCATAGAAATGCTTGAAAACAACGATATGGCAAGACTTTACGCCAACAGGTCGGCCTACACCAACCATGTCATGTCGCACTACATCCTGCTTCGTTTGATTGAGAAGCATCTGCCCGATATGCAGCTCTTGGTCGGTGTCAGGACCTCAGAAGGCGACTTGGCCACGCTGACGGCCGCTTCTCCCGACCGCAGCCGCTGGATCATGTATGCCTTTGGCAAGCGTGAAGCATTAGAACTGGCCCGCCATTATGACGGGGAATGCCAAGACCTCACCGTGGTTTATTTCTACAACCAGAGTTTTCAAACCGACGGCAACACGGTGGGTTACGACTCGGGATGCACCCATGTGGTCTCGGCCAGGTCGTTCCTTTTGTCGTTGACAGAGGATGCCATTGAACGGATGACTACCGAACGCCGTATGCTTATGTTGGCAGCCATTCTTCATAAAGAGAATGTGGAATGGCATTTCAGCAGGGTGGAAAATGTGGTGACGCATATCCCATATCAAGGCAAGAAGATGGCGGAACAGAAACGAAACACCAAAGAAAAAAGCCATAAAAAGAAGGCCACAGACGGGAAGCCGTGGTGGGAACGGATCCCTCTTACCTTGTTGGAGGACGGGCTTAATGTCATCGCTGAGGAGCCTCGCACCCATGCTGATGTGTTTCATTTTCTTTGCGCAGCCAATTTGGTGAACGCTTACATGAATCAGTGCAACAGGTCCAATTCGTTCAGCGACAAACAAGTCACGCGAATGTTTCAGGCCAAAAAGCAAATCTTCAAGCAACTGCTCACCCTTGCCTTGGCGCATCGCAGTGATGTCGATATTTCCATGTCGTTGTTACCAGCGTTGTTGGTAAGCATCAAAGTCGAGAAGCAGGCCTTCCAGTTCAGTTTCCGCGGAATGGATAGTGACATCATTAAGAGATTCCGGGCCACCGGCATGGATAGCCGCGGCAAGTATGAAGGATACCACCTTCAATCCGTCGCGACGGCCCTTTATCAGTATTCCTATCTGCTGCGTTGGCAGTCGCTGCAAAGTGTCAATTCATCTGCAAATTAATCATCCGATAACCTCACCGCCATTCGCCTGAGAAGCATTAGTGGAGTTAATCCTGCTTAATGAGTTCGGGCGTTTGGCGTTTTTTGAATCATTTTTGATTCAATTCGCCACTGTTTTAAAGGTTTATTTCCGCTTGTCTATACTACAAGAATTAGGATATTAGTGTTTATACTTTGAAGCGTAAAACAAGAGAGAGTGCATTCACATTGACAATATCGACCTCAGCGTGGTGTCGGTGAAAGTGCGCCAAATCATGAGCTTGATGGGCTTGTAGTCGTCAAACAACTGCTTGACAAACTTTATCTCGAATACCAGGCGGAAGTCATTGTCATCGGCTTCGGAAACGAATTCATGCTTCGTGCCAACACGTGCCACCTTGATCAAATATAAGTCACGAATCCCCTTCCCCTTGACATAGGGCATGAAATAGTAGAGTTTGTTGAGAGCAACGGTTGACGGGAACTTCTTGCCTGTAAAATAAACTCTAGCATCTTGTGTGGAATAGGGGACTATGTATTTGTCAGGAACCAAACAGACCAAAATGTTTTTCGAATCGTCCAAACTGCTGTTGTCAGCAATTTTCTTGCGGGAAACAGGGTTTTTGATGATGCTGGTGCCTTGTGGATACATCTCGCGCAGATTGAACATGTCAAGCTCGAAAAGATGCGGCGGAATCATTTCGGCAGCTATCTTGTTCGCCTCCTCAAATTGGCTTTCCTCATGGTCTTGTGCGTCAATTTCATTGAACAGCCGTATCAAAGAACGGCCAATGGCAAATGCGAGGTTCACCGGCACGGCATTGCCTATTTGCTTGTACTGGTCAGCCACAGTTCCTTCGAACACCCAATCGTCAGGGAAAGTCTGAATACGCGCGTATTCACGAACCGTCAAAGGGCGTGTTTCGATGGGATGACAACGTTCGGTCTGTTTTTGGGCTGGTGCACAAGTCAGGGTAAGCGAGGGCTCATCCAACGACAGTCTTCTGGCCATCCCCGTTTTGCCACCACCAAGATAGAAACTGCCCCCCATATATTCTTTTTGTATTTCCTCAGGTAAATCACGCCAATCGCCACCTTCGGGAACCATAGCCATGACGCGGGCTTTCTTTTCGGGATAAGCCTGCCCCTCTGATGCGGGAACATCACTATCATAGAGTTCTCCATGGTAAAACGCGTCGCGAAGTGTCATCACGCGGCGATATGGATCGGGCCACTTGAAACGGAAGCCACGTTCATAGATGTCATTGCGAATGGCAATTAATATTAAACGCTCTCGTTTTTGAGGGACTTGATACATGATAGCTTTAAGAACCCTTGGTTCGACAAGTGTATAACCCAATTCAGCTATAGCGTTACGGATAACATTGAGTGTCCTGCCCTCTTCATGCGACAGCAACCCCTTCACGTTTTCGCCCATGAACACCTTGGGCTGTATCTCGCGCACAGCACGTGCCAATTCAAAAAACAAAGTGCCACGGGTGTCGTTCAAGCCGCCTTTTTTCCCAGCGTAGGAAAACGCCTGACAAGGAAATCCTCCAGAAAGAAAATCAACCTTACCTTTTAGTGGCGTAAAGTCAACTTGATGTATGTCACCTTCCAGCACATTCCATTCCGGATGATTGCGCCTCAATGTCTGGCATGCCATCGAGTCAATCTCATTGAGCAGTATATGACGAAATCCAGCCAAATGCATACCAAGAGCCAACCCCCCAGCACCAGCAAATAACTCTACAGAAGTATAGTCACGGAGAGGAGCCACATGAAACTCTTTCTCCCAATGAGTGTTAAGCATCATTCTGACTGGCTCGATATCGGTCAAATCTTCCATATAGAAACCGTATTTCCCTTGCTCGTTTTGGACGTATGGATAAACACCGCTATTCCCCCATTTTTGGGTTGTGGCAAGCGAGGTTCCCGCAAGGTCGGCTAAATTTGTTGCTGATAAAAACGTTGGCATTAAAGACCTCCTTTGTCTTCGATTTCTTTGGCTATCTCCTGTACTTTCTGAGAAATCAGTTGACTACCATCAATGTTGTCCTCTTCCACTACCTCTCCAAATGCTTTAGCTAGTCGATGATAAAAGTGACAATCACCGGTAAGATGCTCCCAAAATATTTCTCCACAAAAAACAGGATACGTAGTCGCGATAGTTCTATAATTGGCTGATAACTTATCTGGTGACCCATATAACACACCAACGACAAGATCGTCATCTGACACGTGCAATTTATTGGTGCGGGCAATGCCTTTGAATTGCTTGAAATGGGCAAGGATAGTATCAACATCATCGTGGTTAATCGTTTGAGGCCCCGCCTTGCATTGGCAGTATTTTTTTCTCCCATCAATAGCATCCTCAAATTCAATATCAATGCCTGGAATGGCAGAACCACTACTTACTATAGTTTGGATTTCAGTTATAAACGATTGAATACTAGTTCCAAAGGTCGTGTTGATACTTGTTCCAAGCACCCTGGGATAAACCAAAGCTTTGGCGAGTGATTCGGGGTTCGTGTTTCCACAAAGAAATGCTGCGAGATAGTTAATCAGAAATGGGTTTATGGTAAAATCCCGGAGTTTCAACCCGTTTAAATTATTTAAATGCGAGGGTATAATTATCGTGCGGAAGAGATCTTTCCCGCTTGCAATAATCTGCTGTTTTTGTTCTTCTGTCATCATAATCACTTGTTTTTAATAATTGAATGTGCAAAGATAATGGAAAAGATTGATAAAAAGCGCGTCTTCTTTTATTTGTTCCCTTAGTAGCTGTTTTGATTTTTTTCTCTCTCAGGTTGAAAAACCAACCTCTCTAGTCTATATGTTAATGAACGGCAGTACACCGCTG
>JAEEII010000039.1 GCA_016281295.1 Bacteroidales bacterium | reverse complement strand
CCGTTCGCGAGGGTGACATGCTGTTTTGTGGTGCACCGCATCTTTTCATCGCCCATGAGAAATGCAGCGGCAAATGGGCCGAAGACGCCAAGGCCAACTGCATCATCGCAACAGCCTATTTTGAGCTTTTAGCCAACGCTTTCGGCTTGGGTACGGCTATCATGAGCTATCCGAGCGAGGTGCTCAACGAGTTGGTACCCGAAGCCCGCAAGATGCTCAACATCCCCACCGACCACTACACGGGTCTCATCGTCGGCTTTGGCTACCCTGACATCGCCTATGCCCGTGGCACACAGAAGGATAGGTCGAATAAAATCCACAGGTATAGCAAAGACAACAACAAATCAAATGGATAGCATTCAGAAACTTCAGCAGACTCTGCAAAAGGCCGATGCCGTCGTCATCGGCGCTGGTGCAGGCCTCTCCACCTCGGCGGGCTTCACTTATTCGGGGGAACGTTTTGAAAAGTATTTCGCCGATTTCATCGAAAAATACGGCTTCACCGACATGTACACAGCGGGATTCCATCAGTTCCCGACAGAGGAGGAACATTGGGCCTACTGGAGTCGGCATATCTACTTCAATCGATACGTACCTGCACCTAAACCCGTTTACGACAACCTTCTGAAGCTCGTACATGACAAGGACTATTTTGTTATCACCACCAATGTCGATCACCAATTTCAAAAGGCAGGGTTCGACAAACAACGACTGTTCTACACGCAAGGCGACTATGGGCTGTTCCAATGTTCGAAACCTTGTCACCAAAAGACCTACGACAACGAGGATGTGGTGATGAGGATGGTAGCCGAACAGGAGAATTTGCGCATCCCATCGGAACTAATTCCGAGATGCCCCGTTTGCGGTGAAAAGATGAGGGTGAACCTGCGTTCCGACGACACTTTTGTAGAGGACGAGGGCTGGCACAAGGCGGCACAACGTTACCTTGATTTCGTGAACGGCCATCGGCACGGCAAAATCCTGTATTGGGACCTCGGCATCGGGAGCAACACCCCGACCATCATCAAACTGCCTTTCATGCAGATGACCTACAAAAACCCAGAGGCGACATACGCTACCATCAACCTTGGCGAGGCGTTCACAGTAGAACAAATCAAGGATCGCTCGATTGTGATTGACGGGGATATTGGAGTTATTTTGGAGAAATTGTTGAATTGTTGATGATGAATCGTCTGGATTATTTGATAGATTATCTTCTGAAAGAAGACCCACAGTATTCCGAAATACAAATTCCGGAAAGGGTGGGGGAGAAGCGCGACCTGTTTCGTGCTCTGCGTAACATACGTTGGCCGAAACCCGTCAGCGAGGAATTTCTGCATTTGCAGGATGAGGAATTGCAGATTCAATTGCGGGAAAAAGGCATCGTGGAATTGCCCAATGTGCCAATACAGATTTGGCAGGGTGACATCACCCGAATAAAAGCGGATGCCATCGTGAATGCGGCTAACAGCCAGATGTTGGGTTGCTTCCATCCTTTGCACAAGTGCATCGACAATGCCATCCATTCCGCAGCGGGTGTGCAATTGCGCGAGGAGTGTTATCAACTGATGCTCCAACAAGGTCACGAGGAGTCGACGGGGCAGGCCAAAATCACGAGGGCCTATAATCTGCCGTGTAAGTATGTCATTCATACGGTGGGACCTATCATCCCCAACGACATCCCGACGGAATTCCAAAAGGAGCAATTAGCCTCATGTTACCGCAGCATCATGGCTTGTGCCGATGAAAACCGTCTTGAAAGCATCGCCTTCTGCTGCATTTCCACAGGTGAGTTCCGTTTTCCGAACCAATTGGCCGCCGAAATCGCCGTGCGAACCATCAAAAATTACTTGACCGAGCATCCCGATTGCAGTGTCAAACAGGTGGTTTTCAATGTATTCAAGGATGTGGACATGGAGATTTACCAGCGGGTCTTATAGAAACGTTCATCGGTGCCTTCCTCTCGGAGGGTATTTTGGGTGTTGAATAAGATTTTTCCTATCTTTGCAACGTCAACAAGATTACATCAATGCGTTTTTTAGTTGCCATATTACTCATCTTCCTTATGAATTTGGATGGTTGTGTAAACCAATCATTTTCTATTGGAAAGGAATTTTCAAAGACAGACAGTATTGTCTTTGTTGACTCTATGGAGGCCAATTTGATGAATCTTTACAATGCCGCTGCCGAGACTCGTCATGCCATGCAACCTGACAACACCGTTTGCACACCAGGTTTCAGCATGCGTGTTTTGCCCAACCGCACCCGAACCGTCAGTAATGTCAGCATCAGGCAGGTGTTGCTTTCGACACATAAGCCTGCTGTTTCAAGGTTAATTCATCATTCTGTCAACCAATTAGTTGCGTTCCCGAAGGAATACCATGTGTTCCAGTTGAGACGCATCCTGATTTAGCAGTTTCCTTTTATCGTGTTCCCTTTTGTTAGGGGGCATTTTTTCGCCCAAAGGGATTATTATAACCTGGACGCACCTAGTATGCGCCCCTCATGTGATTGCCTCAATGTGACAACACAACAATTAAACAATCAACAATTAAACATCGATAAAAATGGAAACGACAAATTATAAGAATCTCAAAAACCACGAACTCCCTGAACTGGAACGCAAAGGCTTCTTCCGCCGCTGGCACTATATGCCCACACAAATGGTGGTAAGCAAAAAAATGCATTACTTCATCGCCGATGACTACGACGACTTGAAAGTG
>JAEEII010000320.1 GCA_016281295.1 Bacteroidales bacterium | reverse complement strand
TTCCTTATCCCCTGCGGCATCCACAAGGATTTTTTCCAATGTGGGTACAGGCGTATCGTTTGCCATAATTAAGGGAGCTTCGTTTACTAATAGGCGAACGATTAGGAGTTTGTCGGTTGTGATGTACCTCTCACATTCCTGCTCCGTAGGGTTCAGTAATATTGACATAGAAGGAGCATTCCCTTGCAAGAAGTTGAAAACCGATTCCATCGCAACACGTTCCATGTCGATAAGCGTCATTCCCAAGGCTGGAACATGGTGCATATATGGAACCAAAACAGAAGGCTTCCATACACAGAAATCCGCGAATGGGAATCTTTCCTTTATTTGTTTGGCTATGGTCTGCTCTTCTTCAGAAGGCCTATAGATGAAAATTGTTTTTTCTTTCTCGGGGAGTGCATACAGACCGTAGCCTGCCTTTACCAGCTTCCCTTGCTCCACTAGGCGTTTCAGCAACACATGTGCCGATGCTTCAGATACATTATTGGTAGCCAAAAACTGCATCAGGTCACGTCTGCGGAAGGGTTGCTTCTGAATGGACGCATATTCTAAAATCTGATTTACTATGGTCATAATACGTGTTTCGTAATATGGGCGCAAAGGTATAACAAATTTGGCAATTATTGGAAATTTTTGCCAAAAAAGTTATAGGTTTCTATGCAGGAAATAGTGGTGTGGAGCACTGCTGCCCTCATCCGTTGGAGGAACTTTCATGGAACGGAAACATATAGGAATATGCCCATCCTAATATGAAAACCCGACATTGCATATCGGGGTGGGGTCAAGCAGCCATGTCATGCCGACTCGGGTTTGTGTGATGGCGGGCATCTATGGCTGCGGTATACATGGCTCTGCCCATCTCAATATAAAAACCCGACATTGCATATCGGGGTGAGATAGGGTCGTCCCTTCGGGACTTGGCTTGACGTGTTGTCAGCGTCTGCGTCTTGAAGACGGCGTAGTAGGTTGTCTGATGGTGAAGCGCACAAATAGATATTTTAAGTATTAATAATAAGTTGTTATTAGAAAACATTCACTATTTTTGCGGCAATCTTGGATTATGGCAAAGAAGAGTAAAGATATTACACCGAGCCTATTTGACGCTCCTAAGACGCAGCAGGAGCTGAAGCTGGAAGGTGTGCAGAATCTGTACAATTTCCTTTTTGAGGCCTGTAACATTCTGCGAGGCCCTGTGAGCCAAGATAATTTCAAAGACTATATCACCCCCATCCTTTACTATAAACGTATCTCGGACGTTTACGACGAGGAAACGGAAGAAGCCCTCGCCGAAAGCGGTGGTGACGTGGAGTATGCTGCTCTGCCCGAACAGCATCGCTTCGTGATTCCTGACGGTTGCCATTGGCAGGATGTGCGAGAACGCACGGAAAACCTCGGCTCGGCCATCGTGGGTGCCATGCGTGGCATCGAATTGGCCAACCCCGATACGCTGTACGGCGTGCTCAGTATGTTCAGCTCACAGAAATGGACGGACAAGAAGAATCTTTCGGACGGAAAGATTCGGGACCTGATTGAGCACCTGAGCACTCGGAACTTGGGCAACAGGAACTACCCTACCGACCTGATGGGCGATGCTTACGAGATCCTGCTGAAGAAGTTTGCGGATGACTCGAAGGCGAAAGCTGGCGAGTTTTACACCCCGCGTTCTGTTGTGCAGCTGCTCATCCGCATCCTCGACCCTAAGCCGGGCGACAGGGTGTATGACCCCGCCTGCGGTAGCGGCGGTATGCTCATCGAAGCGGTGCATCACATGAACCACAGCAGCTTGTGCTGCGGTTGCATCTTCGGACAAGAGAAGAATGTCACCAATGCAGCCATTGCCAAGATGAACCTTTTCCTGCACGGTGCCAGCGACTTCAACATCATGCAAGGCGACACGCTTCGCAACCCGAAGATTCTGCAAGGCGGTGAGGTGGCCAAGTTCGACTGTGTGATTGCCAATCCTCCCTTCTCGTTGGAGAAATGGGGAGCGGTGGAATGGTCGTCGGACAAGTATGGCCGCAACATCTGGGGCACGCCCAGCGACTCGTGCGGTGACTATGCATGGATTCAACACATGATTATGTCGATGGCTCCGGGTGATGGCCGCATGGCCGTGGTGATGCCGCAAGGCGTGCTCTTCAGAGGCAACGAGGAAGGCCGCATTCGTGAGAAATTGGTGAAGAGCGATATGGTGGAAGCGGTGGTGACGCTGGGCGACAAGCTGTTTTACGGCACGGGGCTTTCGCCCTGCTTCCTGATCATCCGCAAGATGAAGCCTGCCGAGCATAGTGCCAGGGTGCTGATGATTGACGGCACAAAGGTGCTGACTCAGAAGCGCGCCCAGAACATCCTCTCGCAGGATGACGTTGACAGGCTTTATGAGCTGTATGCCAACTATAAGAACGAAGAAGATTATGCGCAGGTGGTGACGCTCGACGAGATTGCCGCGAAGGGTTACGACCTGTCGCCCAACAAATATGTACAATACCATCGTGAGGCCATCAAGCCTTACGAGGAGGTGTTGGCCGAGTTTAAGGCAGCCTATGAGGAAGTAAAACAACGGGAGCTTGAATTTGTGAATGTATTAAAAAGGCAATGCCATGGATAAAGTGCATACATATAAAGCTTTTGAGGAAAAAATGAAAAAATCCTTGCTTAAACATAAAGAAAGCATTACGGATGAAAATGGATGTTTTAGAGGGAATCCCAACGAGATGGTATTACCTGACGAGTATGGCAAAGAGCAACGTAAAACCCCCGCTATGCTATACGACGGTATCGAGAAGACTTGGAATGAGATCCAGGAGAGCGAATGCAAGTATAAACCACATATCTATTCCTTTAAGCATATTGCAAGTTCCCAAACGGCTTGCGTCAACTTGTTTATCCCGATATTGACGAATGCTAATGCCGATGAGATATTGAGGAAATCTGGCGTTGCGCCCAAGGACTTCGACCGTATCGACAAGGATTCGCTTTATCGAGGCTTCCAGTTTGAATTTGGTGTAGGTAAACTTTTGGAAAAAAACAGTGGCGTGGTTACCGATGCTGATGTTGCCATAGCCTACATCAATAAAAACGAAGAGAAATGTCTGTGGCTTATTGAACACAAACTGACGGAAAAGGATTTCACCCATTGTGGCGGTTATCGTAGTGATAGCAAGAAGAAGAACGATAATCCAGAGTATAAGGAAAACTGCAAGAAATGTTCGATGGACGAAATCCTTGACAATCCCTCACTTTGCTATTATCACGCCGTTTCGAAATACAGATACTGGGACATCATGAAGGAGTGCGGTGGCGATGTTTTCTTTAGTGGAGTATACGATGGCGAAGGATGCCCGTTCCGTGGTGGGATGAACCAACTGTGGCGCAATCAGTTGCTTGCCATGGTATTGGAAAAAACGCCTAACGACTATGGCTACAGGCAGGTTTGTTTCTCCGTTGTAAGACATCCCGACAACCCCTCGTTAGAAAAAACAATAGAAAACTATAAGAAACTGACCAACCATTCGCCTAAATTCACGGCATTTACCTCAATGGATTTAATCCGTTCCGCCCAAGACGTTGCTGATTTGAAAGATTGGATAAGTTGGTATAAGAAAGTGTACTGCATCACGAAAGATTGATTCTATGGAAGAACACAGGCCGATACCCTACCGTCATGATGGCGAGACCATACCGTTGGACGAGCTGAAATCGTTCCTTTGGGGAGCGGCCACACGTTTGCGTGGCCAGATTGACGCTGCGGGTTACAAGGAGTACATTTTCCCGCTGCTGTTTTTCAAGCGCATCAGCGACGTGTATAAGGAGCAGTACAAGTGGTTTGTCGCAGAGGGTGGTGAAGACTATGCTGCGATGCAGGCCGAGGATCTTGCCATTCGTCTTCCTGAAGGAGCACATTGGCAAGACGTGCGCGAAGTGACCGAGAACGTCGGGCAGCGGCTTGTGGACGCTTTCATCGCCATCGAGCAGGCCAACCCTGGCGAAGAGGTTGACGGGCGCGTGGTGGGCGGTCTGGATGGCATATTTGGCCCGAAGGACGGCTGGACGAACAAGGCGAAGATGCCTGACCACATCATCACTTCGTTGATTGAGGACTTCTCGCGCTATGACCTCGGACTATCGTCGTGCCCTGCCGATGAGATGGGACAGGCCTATGAATACCTTGTGGGCAAGTTTGCCGACGATGCCGGCAATACTGCGCAGGAGTTTTACACCAACCGCACGGTGGTTACGCTGATGGCTGAGATACTGCAACCGAAGCCTGACGAGAGCATCTACGACCCGACCTGCGGCTCGGGCGGCATGTTGGTGAAGTGTCTTGACTTCTTGCGCCAGAAAGGGCAGCCATGGCAAGGCGTGAAGGTGTTTGGCCAAGAGATTAACGCATTGACGGCTTCTATTGCAAGAATGAACCTTTACCTGAACGGTGTGGAGGATTTCAGCATCGTGCGTGAAGACACGCTGGCGCATCCGGCTTTCGTGGACGGCAGTCGACTGAGGAAGTTCGACATCGTGCTGGCCAATCCACCGTATAGCATCAAGACATGGGACCGCGAAGCTTTCCAGAACGACAAGTGGGGAAGGAATTTCCTCGGCACACCGCCGCAAGGAAGAGCGGATTATGCTTTTATTCAACACATCATCGCTTCGATGAATGACAATCATGGAAGAAGTGCAACGCTTCTTCCTCACGGAGTGCTTTTCAGAGATGAAGAAAAAGAATTACGCAAGAAACTAGTGAAGTTGGATGTTGTGGATTGTGTTATTGGCCTTGGCCCCAATCTATTCTACAATTCACCAATGGAGGCTTGCATCATTATCTGTTCCAATAACAAACCAGCGGAACGAAAGGGAAAGATTTTGATGATAAATGCCGTAAACGATGTTGTTCGGCAGAATGCAGAAAGCAAGTTGCTGCCAGAACACATTGAAAGGATAACAAAGATTTATCATACTTCCACTGAGATAGAAGGCTATAGCAAACTTGTTTTACTTGATGACATTGCATCAAAGGATTACAATCTGAACATATCTCTCTATGCGTATGCCAGTCATTTTACCCAAACTCACACTTCACTTGACAATGCCATTTCAGCGTGGCAAGACAGTAGCCAATCTGCTTTGATTGAATATAACACTCTCTTGAAAATGATAGAATCATGAATGAAAAAGCAATAGTCAAATTAGGAAGTGTTGCACGAGAATGTAGGGAAACATGGACAGATAGTCAAAGTGGGGTTCCTGTAGTGGGTTTGGAGCATTTGGTTCCTGGCGAAATAGAATTAAAGGATTGGGATTGCGACATTGAGCATACTTTTTCAAAAAAGTTCCGGAAAGGACAAGTGCTTTTGGGCCGTCGTCGTGTTTATCTACGAAAAGCTGTAGTGGCACCTTGTGACGGTATTTGTTCAGGTGATATTACAGTCATAGAAGCAATGGATGGAGTGTTGCCAGAGCTTTTGCCATTCGTCATTCAAAATGATCGTTTCTTTGATTATGCAATGCAAGGCTCGGCTGGTTCCTTGTCTCCTCGTGTTAAATGGGAACATCTAAAAGACTATGAGTTTTCTCTTCCTCCCCTTGCGGAGCAAAAGGTTCTTGCAGAGAAACTCTGGGCGGCCTATCGACTGAAGGAGTCATACAAAAAGCTTCTTGCGGCCACCGAGGAAATGGTGAAATCGCAATTTATCGAGATGTTCAAGGGTGATTTTCCGATTGAGCGGTGGGAAGAATGTTTATCCATCACTAATGGGAAAAAGTATGATGGTGAGTATCAGCAATCAGGTACATATCCGATTTGTGGAAGTGGCGGTATAATGGGGTATGGTGACCAGAAGCTATGCCAAGGTAAAACTGTGATATTGGGCAGGAAAGGAAACATTAACTCTCCGATATTCATGGAATCAGAATACTGGATTGTCGATACAGCGTTTTGCCTTGA
>JAEEII010000319.1 GCA_016281295.1 Bacteroidales bacterium | reverse complement strand
GTCCTATTTAGGTTGACGATGCAAAGATAGAAACATTTTTTTAATCCGCAAGGATTATTTTATTGAATTATTTTCAATAGTAATTCATTGCGCAACGTTTTGTGTTTGCCAAAAATATTATGAACATCGAAAAGCACGAAATAAACGAAAGTTTTTCTTCCTATTTTTTTCGTGCTTTTCGTGTTTTTCGATGTTTATCAATCACCTTCGATTATCCACTTTCTCACCATCTTCGTCGGTTCTTCCGTGGGCCACCTTGACCCCAAAAGATATATATTTTTCAATACAACCACAACAAAATACACAATTTGCTAAAACAGTGTCGTTTTTTTTGTTATATTGAAAATATTTTTATTTTTGCTGTCCGCTAATCAAATGACAAACATAAATAAATTAATACGTATCATGAAAAAACTTTACCCTATCAGGAAAAGGGCGTTCCGAAATGCCTTTTTCGTCCTGCTGTTCATGGCATTTGCTTCTGCCGTGACAGCCCAGAATCAGGTACCAACGGGTGCCATCAACGGTGTGTTCACCATCAATGAAAACGGTGACCGTGTTTATTTCTCACAAGGCAACCTGCAATACCAAGCTAGCACCGACACCTGGCGGTTTGCGGAGCACCAGTGTGACTATACGGGTTACGACAATGAAAACGTCTCGCAAAGCTACGATGGTTGGATTGACCTCTTTGGCTGGGGTACCAGCGGATACAACCACGGGGCCACCTGTTACCAGCCGTGGAGTACAAGTACAAACAGTAGCGACTATTATGCTTACGGCAGTTATGCAAATAATTTGTATAATCAGACTGGCCAAGCCGACTGGGGCTATAACGCCATCAGCAATGGAGGCAACCAAGAGAACAGTGGATGGAGGACACTCACCCAAGCTGAATGGGATTATGTGTTCAACACCCGCAGCACAGTGAGTGGCATCCGGTATGCCTGGGCTCAAGTGAATGGAGTGAACGGAGTGATGCTTTTCCCTGACAATTGGAACAGCAGCTATTACATGCCGAATAGTAGTGGCAATTATGAGAGTAATCAGCCTTCGGTTAACCAATGGATTGACCTCGAGCAGCGTGGTGTGGTCTTCCTTCCCGCCGCGGGCTACCGGTACGGGACTTCGGTTAACGATGTCGGTTCCTACGGCAACTACTGGTCGGCGTCGTACGACGATAGCTACGACGCCTACCGCGTGTACCTCTATGGTAGCAACCTCGGCACCAGCTACTACAGCCGCTACTACGGTCTCGCTGTGCGTTTGGTTCGCCCTGCCCAGAACAGTATTCTCGGCATTGAGGCCACCCCCGTCCCGGCGGTGGGCGGCGTGGTGAGCGGTGGAGGCGCCTATCAGCAAGGCGCCGACTGCACGCTCACAGCGACGCCCAGCGCAGGCTACGAATTTGCAGGCTGGGTAGAGAACGACGTGGTGGTTTCCTCGAATCCTTCTTACACCTTCACGGTGACTGCCGACAGATGGCTGTTAGCCATGTTCCGCAGTAATGACTTCCATGTAGAGAACGGCACTCTTAATGGCTCATTTTCGGTTTCGGGAACCAACAAAGTTAACTTCTCACAAGGCAACCTTCAGTACATTGGCAGTGCAGCGACTCCTTATTGGAAGTTTGCTGAACATCAGACAAATTATCTTGGATACAACACCAACCAAGGCAGTGAGAACCAGAAAGTGGACCGCGACCTATTTGGATGGGGTACCAATGGCTTCGACCATGGGGCTGTGTGCTATCAACCATGGAGTACCAGCACAGAATATAGTGACTATTATGTTTGGGGTGATTATAACTATAATCTGTATGATTATGATGGGCTGGCAGACTGGGGTCATAACGCCATCAGCAATGGAGGCAACCAAGAGGATTATGGTTGGCGTACGATGACCAATAACGAATGGAGCTATATTTTTTCTCGTAACACAGCTTCGGGTGTGTGTTTCGCCAAGGCCAACGTGAACGGTGTGAATGGTGTGATGCTATTCCCCGATTTGTGGAACAGCAGCTATTATTTGCCAAATTATGTGAATCAGACAAGTGCCGGGTATAACACTAACACACTTGATGCCGACCAATGGAGCATATTGGAACAACACGGTGTGGTCTTCCTTCCCGCCGCGGGCGGCCGGTACGGGACTTCGGTCGAAGATGTCGGTTCCTACGGCGACTACTGGTCGGCGTCGTACAGCGATGGCTACAGCGCCTACTACGTGTTCTTCTATGGTAGCGACCTCAGCACCTTCTACTACGGCGACCGCTACTGCGGTCTCTCTGTGCGTTTGGTTCGCCCTTCCCAGAACGGTATTCTTGGCGTAAAGGCCACCCCCGTCCCGGCGGTGGGCGGCGTGGTGAGCGGTGCCGGCGCCTACGCAGAGGGCGCCGAATGCACGCTCACGGCGACGCCCAGCGACGGCTACGTGTTCTTCGGCTGGGTCGAGAACGGCGTGGTGGTTTCCACAGACCTGTCATGCTCCTTTACGGTGACAGGCGACCGATGGCTGGTGGCACAGTTCAAAAAGCCTTCTTCCATAGTTTTTTCCGACGCCATCGTTGAGGCGATATGCCTCGAGAATTGGGATGACGACCACGACGGATTCCTCTCCTTTGAAGAAGCCGCTGCGGTGACATCAATCGACCTGGTCTTCAAAAACAACACCGAAATTACCTCATTTGATGAGTTGCGTTATTTCACAGGGTTGGAGTCCATCACTGCCCAAGCGTTCTCAGGATGCACTAACTTAGCGTCGGTGACCTTACCCGAATCACTCACTAGCATCGGTCAGCAAGCGTTCCTTAACTGCAAAGCGTTGAGCGAGCTGACAATTCCGAATTCAGTAACCAGTGTTGGGAACCAAGCCTTCATGAACTGTACGGGTCTTGCTTCGGTGACGATAGGTTCTGCGGTTTCCCAGATTGGCACCTTCGCTTTTGCGGGCTGCTCCAACATCCAAGCCATACATGCTCTGGCGGTCACGCCTCCCAGCGTCACTGCCAATGCGTTTTCCATGGAAACCTCCGGTGTTGCCTTGTATGTGCCATGTGATGCCATCGCCACATATCAAGCACATTCTGTTTGGGGTTCCTTCGATATTCAAAACTCACCCTACGAACTGGCTGTCCTTTCCGAAGACGACACTCAAGGTACCGTCAACATCGAGAAACATGCCACCTGCGACGACATGGTGTGCATCGTCAAAGCCAACCCCAACCTGCACTATGGCTTCAGCTGCTGGCTGAAGGATGGCGAGGTGGTCTCCACCGAAAGGGTCTATACCTTCGAGCTGGAAGAGAACACCACGCTGGTGGCTCGGTTTGTGGACAACGAGAGCATTACCCCTCATTGGGTGGCCAACCACAATGCCTATTCGGGCAACATGTCGGTCACCTACGTGGTGCAGATTGATGGCGTGGAACAAGCTTCATCCGCCCTCGAATTGGGTGCCTTCTGTGGCGACGAATGCCGTGGTAGCGTCATTGCCGAGTACTTCCAGCCTGCGGATCGCTACATCTATTATCTCACCCTCTTTGGCAATGACGGCGATGTCATCAACTTCCGCCTATTCGACCATAACAATCAACAAGAGCTGACACTGTTCTGCGAAACAGAACTGACTTACGTTACCGAAGGTGATTACATGTACCCCGACAATCCATGGGTCATCAGCTTTTTCTCCAAGGTAAACATCAATGCCACGGTAACCCCTGCTGGCTCTGGCGAGGTGACTGGCACGGGTGAGTATTATCCGGGTGAAACGGCTGTCCTTACCGCAACGGCCAACGAGGGCTATGCCTTCAACTGCTGGAAAGAGAACGGCACTGTGGTCTCCACCGAGACGGAATACAGTTTTACCGTGATGGGTGCCAGATACTTAGTGGCTTGCTTCGACCATGTGCAACAAACAGCACTTAACGAAGGCTGGAACTGGTGGTCTTCCTATATCAAATTGTCTGACATTGATGGCCTTGCCCAATTGGAAAACAGCCTCGGCAGTTCAGGAGTCCAGATTAAATCAAGAAACGATGGCTTTGTGCAATATTCCAACTCCATGTGGTTTGGCGAGTTGGAGGATGTGGGAATCGTCAACGAGCAGTTCTATATGGTGAAAACTTCCAGCGAATGCCAAGCTTCTGTGGTCGGTCAATGGGCGCAACCTTACAATCATCCTATCACTCTTGCCAGCGGATGGAACTGGATAGGCTATCCCAGTCACCAAAGCATCAGCTTGGGAACCGCCTTATCAGGCTTCACTCCTGAGGATCATGATATGATTAAAAGCCGTTTCAATGCTTCCACTTATTACGTCAACGAAGCGGATGGCACGGGAAGCTGGCAGGGAACTCTTAAAACCATGGAGCCGGGCATGGGCTATATGTATGACTCCAAGTCATCTGGAACCAAGATCCTGACCTTTGTCCAAGGTCGTGGCGAGACGGCTGAAGCAAATCTTTCCATGGAGAACAATTTCTTCAAACCTTCAGTCGGTAACTTCGCTGATAACATGGTGGTTATGGCGGTACTTGACATGAACGGTGAAGAACTGCGGGGCGAGCACTACGAGCTGGCAGCCTTTGCGGGCGATGAGTGCCGTGGTAGTGTCAAACTCCTTTATGTCGATGTCATCGATCGTTATGTGGCCTTCCTGATGGCCTTCGGAGAACAAGATGACCTCCTCACGTTCCGCTTTACCGACGGCACAACTACGGTCACCGCCGCCGAACGCGCCATCTTTGCCGCCAACGACAATAAAGGTTCGCTGAAAGATCCTCTTGTCCTTCATTTCCGTGGCTCAGGCGTTTCCGATGAGGTGACTCCCGAGGT
>JAEEII010000318.1 GCA_016281295.1 Bacteroidales bacterium | reverse complement strand
GAGGCCCTCGTCGAAGCGGACAGGCACATAGAAGGTCTTTGTGACCGGTTTATCCCACATATAGAAATCACTTTGCAGCGGAATTTCCAGCTCCTGAGACAAACAAATTCGGCAAACAAATAGCCTAAAAAGACAGCGAGACAAACAAATAATTTTTGCTTATCTCGCTGTAAATCAGTATGTTAAGAGTAAGATTCCCTCTTAATACTCTTCCTCGTTAAAGATTAATTTATGTCGCTTATAACGTATTCTATTGCATTTTAGTTTAAATTTAAGGTGATTATAGATGCGATGTAAAGCGATAAAATGCGATAAATTGCTATGGGAAACTCCACCTCCGGATACCGGACTCCCCCAGGGGGAAACTCCATCTCGGGAAAGCGTCCAGTGTAAGTCGATGAAAAAGTCTGCCGTAGGGTTAGTATGCTCCTAGCCGCCCCCCGGAGGCGTGTGTAAATTCCCGGCCAGATTTTTAGTCTGTTCAAAACAGGGTAAGAATTCGTCAACGATTATCCCGAAAATACAGGCGTGTTGAGGCTCCCGGATTGTCCCGTGTATAAAAACTGCGGATTTATGTCACTTTCCGGAGTTAGTAAGTATTTATAGTGTAAAAAGTTTAGAAACTATGGATACGAAGAATTATAAGCGTACCTCCCGCGAGATGCCGGAGTACGTAAAAGCGAAATTGAGAAACAACGCTAACCTCCACAAACCGAAATCACCGGAAACCAAGGCTAAAATTTCCGCTGGCCAGAGAAGGGCCTGGGCCGCGATTCCTTCCAAGATTGGACACACCGTAGATGCCGGAGGCACTACCATTGATGACATAATCCTAGAAATAGCAGAATATGATGGACAAGAGTAAGCAGAGTTTTGTTATGTACGCCTCGTTCTTGGAGGCGGCGGAAGGTTTGGATGGTGAGGCTTTCAAGGAGTGTGTGCTCAAGTTGAGGGACTACGCATTATATGGTGAAGAAGTTTCCTCAAAGGACCCGGTTGTCAATATCATCCTGATGATGGCGAAGCCGAATATCAAAGCGGCAACAAGCCGTTATAAGAAAGCGGTGGAGAACGGCGAGTTAGGAAAGGAACACGGATGAAAGGGCGGCCGGCCGCGCAAGGGAGAAAGCCGGGAAGCCTACGTGGAGAGGAATAAGCAACGAATAGCACAGAAACTGGGTGAAACCCCTAAAAAACCCCTTAATGTAGATGAGAATGAGAATGAAAAAGAAAAAGAGAATGATGATGTTGAATATATCCAGTCGCCTGCGGCGATGGAACCCACTAGGGGTTCCGGGGGGACTATTGGTTCTTCTTCTTCTCTTATCCAAGATAGGGATTCTGGACCCGGGCTGTCGGTATCCTTCGCGATGGAGGATGCTCCTTGGATACGCCAACTAGTCGAAGAAATGTCGCAGACGGAACTCATAGAGCGGTACGAGCACGCTATTGACAAGATAGCACTCTCCAAGGTGGAGAGCAGGGAACTGAACTCGGAAGGGGCACTTGCGGTGGAGGCGGCGCTTATCCTCCAACGCTATGACCAGCTCCCAACCTTTAAGGAAGCGAAGGGTGTTGTTATCAGGGATATCCAAGCGGCGGTCCAGCAAATTCAAGAGAGCCGTAACGAGCAGATAAGCCGGAGCGAGGTGGATGATGAAAACGACGAACCGTTTTGATCCAGCGGCCTTTGAAGTCCCAAAAACGAGCCCAGGAGGCAAAATTGAAACGAGCTCCAAGCATAAAAATGCCGAAGTGCTCGTTTTCAGTTACTTGCGTGTTTCACTATTGTGATAGGTGAAATCCGGGGTATTGATCACGCGAAGAATCGCTGGCCGGCCGATAATCCGCAAAAATACAAGGCTCCGCTGGGAATGCTCCGTAAAATTCTTTATATTTGTCAAGTCATCGCAAGATGGCGTACATATTAGCGAAAGTGTTTTCGCGTTGTCCTGCATTGAAATCTGGAAAGTTTTGTGAGAAGGACGACGATGAGACACTCCGCTCGACATTGATATTGTCGCAAGTCGTGTTCTACGACCGGCTTCATATCGTCGAGTGTGGAGTATCGGTCGTATTCATTTCTCACGGGTCCTTCCAGAACCTCAATGCGATGACTGCGAAACGGCTCCACACTTTTGTTGTGCAATTGGGCCTTGGAGCTGGTCCGAGACAATTCAAAAGATGGATACCCTAAAGGTTAGAATCCTGGCCGAATGTGATGGTCGTCAAGTGACACCGGACGAAATTGTTGACGATGTGATTAAGAATAATCCGAACTCATTCTCTGATGAGGATTTGAAGATTATTAAAAGATTCTGGGAATTAGTCAATTACTAATTGTAAATAGAGTCAATGTCTCTTGTTGATGTAATAAAATGGAATGCAACTCCGAAGGACTTCTGTTATAAGTCGCCGATAACAGACATTCGGCTCGGCTCTCAGTTGATTGTCTATCCTGCGCAAACCGCCTTTTTTGTGAAAGGCGGAGCGATATACGATGAGTTCAACCAGCCAGGAACCTATACGATCCAGTCGGAGAACATCCCCGTCCTCAACCGGGTCATCAATCTTCCCTTCGGCAAAGAATCGCCATTCCAGGCAGAAGTCTGGTTCGTAAATCAGATTGCTAAAATCAACCTCAAATGGGGAACGCAGACTCCCATTCCTTTGGAGGATCCTGCGTACCATATTCTCGTTTCGGTAAGGGCATACGGCCAGTACGGAATCAAAATCATCCAACCGCGTCTTTTCTTGGAAACGCTGATAGGTAGTATGGAGGAGTTCACGGATTCCAGTATTGAGGATTATTTCAAGGGGCGTTTGCTTACCTGTCTGAGCACGGCTATTTCCAGAAAAATCGCGCTGGGCCAAATGTCCGTTTTTACAATAAATGCCTATCTGACGGACATATCCAATGCCTGTGAGGAAGAGATAGATAGGTATTTCTCCAAGTATGGAATTAAAATCGTAGATTTTACCATCATGTCCATCAATATCCCTCCGGAAGACGAAGGGTATCAGCGGCTCAAAGCAATCAAAGCTGCAGTGGCGGGTGTCTCCGTTGGTGGCCGGGATATTTACCAGATGGAACGGAGTTTTGACGTGCTTGATAAAGCGGCAGAGAACGAGGGTGCCGGAGCAAATCTTATTGGAATGGGCTTTGGCTTGGGTATTGGTTCCAAAGGAAAAGGTATTGCGGCGGATAGCATTGACACGGACCCGGAGCAAATACATCCACCCATACCGGAACCAAAGACATACCACGTGTATCTTAACGGCAAGAAGGTGGGAGGGAACACTCGGGAGAAAATACGCAAGTTGTTCGAAGAACATCAAATTGATAAAGATACTCTGATATGGCGGCCGGGGATGAGCAGATGGTGTCCGATTTCCTCAGTCAGAGAATTGTGGGATTACCTTGAAACCCCTCCTGAAATATGAGACGGACTACTCTTGCCATCGCAGGAATCCTGTTGGTATTGAATGTCGTGACAGGCATCCTCCTCTCTAACTATCAATTGCAGAATGTGCTGCTTAGTAGTTCGGCCATCATATTGACTGCGGTGCTCATTTGCCTCTCTGCTACGATGCCTCTGAAAGGCGGATTCAAGGTGTCTCTCCCTTTCATTTTTATGATAATTGGGGTTGTTGAATTTGTGTTGGGGGTGGTTTCCAAACACACCTTTCAGGATAACTGGGCCGCAATTGTTGCGCTGGCACTTCTCGCTTTTGAAATCGTTGTTCTTATCCTTGCCTGGGCGGTATCAAAGAACACAAGATGATAGTATCGGAGAAGCATTTTTGTCCGCAATGTGGCGCACCTCTGGATCAACACCTTTTTGTCCAGACTTGCTCGTTTTGTGGGTATGTCTCGGCTACTGCCAAGCAACCAGAAAAAGGGCTAGTGCTTGTAGAGTCTTCACCCCAGGAACGATATGACTATATAATTCGTCATCTTACTTATATCCAGACCGCGTGCCCGGTTGAAGTGAAGCAAATAGACAATGCTTTCCAGATTAGGGCAAATCATCCGTTCTTTCCTAATGTTGGACGTAACATCTTAAGAACACTTCCTTTTCGGTATGCGTCAGTTTTTACCAGAGACTCATTTCAATTGCATCTATACTTGGAGGCAGTTGTGGATACGAACCCTCAGCTGTTCTTTAAAACGGACGCGGATAGCATTATTGTCCCTTTGAGTATTCAGAAACAAGGAAACTTTTCTTTCCAGTTTTCTTTTTGCCAGTATGCCGCATTATGTGAAGCGGAAGAATTGGTCGTGGATACTAATTTAGCTAAGGGCGAATACTCTTGGGATGAGTTCAAGGCATATAGTAGGCGATTCTACCACTCGGTGTTTGATCGCACGAGGTTTAAATACAGTTTGCATCAAAAGTTATATATTGATAAATAATTCCTTAATAATACCACTATGGCGCAGTTTATTAGAACACTTCACAACAAGTTTGAGAACAAAACAACAACGGAGGGGATGCCTTGTCGAATGTGGGAAAAGAGAGGAGATTCCTCGTGGTGGTTTGTTCTTCGTCAGGTATCAACACCAGATTTTGATACCCTAGTCGTTGACATTAGTCTTATGGACCAAGATTGGTTCTACCTTCGTAATGGAGACTTGACGTTTAACCTTGATGGAAAAAAGAACATCATTCTTGATGCACATGAATCATATTCAAAAGTACATAATGCTATTATTGAAGAGAATTGTTTTTATGAAATAACAGAGAAACAACTAAAAGAAATATGTGATGCTTCCGAAGTAGACATCCAAGTTACTGGCGACTCAAGAAAAAAACAAATAGATGGTGAATTATTCCGCCTATATGCTCGTGCCTATTATAAAGCCGTCTATGACAATACTCTATTCGGAGATGCCCTTTCAACTTTCCTAAAAGCACATAACAAAAAGAAGATTGTCAAAAGACGGCTAATCATAGGTGCTGCGGTAATAGCCGTACTTGGAGCAATTTATGGGATAACAGCTGGGGGCGTGAAAGAATATGAGTGTTATAATTACGATGTGGCGGCACAAAGAATTCATCAAGTTGAGTTGGGAATGAGTTATAAAGATGTCATCAAGATTTGCGGAAAACCAACCTTCAAGTATTATGCTGTCCATCAAGTATATTGTATACGTTACTTTAGAGAAAAGCATCCATATAATGCGGAACCTCAAGTAGAAATTATGTTCAAGAACGGAAAGGTTCGTAAGGTTTACGAGTCTACTTCAAATTATTGGCTTGAATGAAGATTCGGGAATAGGACAAGGGGATCTGTTAGTTATTCGAAGAACCTTGCTCAATGCGTAGCAGGCTAGACGAATTATTCAAGGCAAGATGAACAGGAACTGCCTTAAAACAAAAGCTTCTCATATACCTCCCCCAGTTCCTCCTGTCGAAGGCCAAGATAGCGGCGGGTGACGGAGGGGCTGGAATGGTTGAAGATTTCCGACAATTTGATAAGTGCCATTTCAGCATTATGCCCGGCCATGTCCACGACCCGGCGGCCGAAGGTTTTGCGAAGGGAGTGTGTGCTGACGTTCTTTGCCTTCAGCTGATAGACGGTCTTGATCTTTTTAAGATGGCGGTTCACCATCTGCGAGGTCAAGACCGTTCCGTATCTGCTGGTGAAGCACGGCTGCGAAAGATCAACACCCCCAAGGGCCCGCCAGCAGTCCCGGGCGTGCTGCTGGAAACCCTTGTTTATCTTTATCTCCCGGCGTTTCCCGGTCTTCTGCTCATACAGGGCGAACGTGCCGTCCTTGGAGAGTACCTGCTCCCATCGGAGCGTCCGCAGGTCGGAGAATCTCAACCCGAAGAAGCAGCCGCAGCCGATGAGCAGGGACATCCGGTAGTCTCCGTCCCGATACAGGCGGTGGACGAGGTTCATCGCCTCGTCCCATTCGATGTAGTCCGCCGTCGTGTATTGGTTCTTAAGTGCCATCTCGTTGAGGATTAGGAGAGTATGTCAATGATGTTGGCCCAGCGGAAAGAGCGGAACTGCCCTTTCTCGATGTCGAAGTAGCAGGAACAGCCCCAGCTCTCCGGAGATTGTCCGCGTCCGTTGATATGCTTGCCACAGAGGGCGGCGTTGAGGGTTCCGAATGCCTCCCGAACGGAGCCGTCTTTCTTGACATAGAGGAAGTGGCAGGTGCCGTTTCGCATCTGGCGCTTGGCTTCCTCGATGAGGAGGGACTTGGCGATTCCGACGTAAGCGGAGTTCTTCTTGGTGGATACGGCTACGATGTGACGGGCGAGGAGAGCGTCGGAGGTGGTGATTGCAAGGGTATTCATAAATCTTGGTGCTTTGTCATATATTTCTGATACAAATATAGTACTTTAAAATATATTTACCAAATATTTTTGGTTTTTATTTATGGTGAAAGGGCTGATATTTTGTTATTAAAAACCTATTTCTTATTTTTGGGGGTGAAAAACAGGTGTTATGGAACTAAAAATCTACGAAATCCTCAAAGAAAGGGGCATGAGGATGGCTGACTTGGCCAAAAAACTAAATATTGATCAATCGAACCTGTCCACCAGTTTGAAAGGTAATCCCAAACTTTCCACGTTGGTGGATGTCGCCTCTGCCTTGGGTGTTGAGGTGCGGGAGCTATTCCCGGAGACACAACCCTCTTTCACCGCCGGGACATTACAGATGGGAGAAAGGCATTACGTCCTTGTCCCTGTGGAAGTGTCCGAAAAGCCCTATATTTTCCGTTCGGCGCGTTTTTTAAAAGAAGTGGAGGGGTTCGTGCTTCGATGCCTCAAAACCGATGGGACAATCTCCTTATGCGGTTTGTATGAAGGCGCTTACCCGGTGGCGTTGTTGTATGACAACAAGAGTAGAAGGTTGTTCTTGTCTTTTTGCCCAAAGGGAGATGATTACACAACCATCGTGTATGAGCCAGATGATAAGTTTATTACCAAGTACCACTACACGGACGAACTCGTCGCAAACTACATCGCCCGGAACATAATGAACGACATTGAGGAGCTCCTTTGATCATGTGAAGAAAAATCATTTTTGTATATTGGTACTGCCTTCGGGCAATAATCACTGTCGGCGGGCAGATACCAAACGCAAGAATGACAAATGAAGCAGATTTCTACGCATCACTGACAAACACCCTGCAAGAACTGATTAGGCAGGTTCAAGCGCTGAATAATCCGCAAAGCAAAACCATCTATACCAATAAGGAGATGATGGAACTTCTGGACGCCTCTTCTGCGACCTTGAAGAAATGGCGGGACGAGGGTGAACTCTCCTACTCCTTAATAGGGGCTACATACTACTACTCCGACAAGGACATTGAAGACTTCTTGCGGAGCCACCACTACGACGCTTATGCCTGCTCCTTGTAGAGTTTCCGAATCTTCTTGAACTCCTTGTCAATCGTGGTGTCCAGGAACTCTGCATACGTTTTCTCCGTTGCCAGAATACTTTGGTGGCCCATAAGCTGGCTGACGAAGTGTAGGGAGAACCCTTGGGAAATCGCGTTGACACAGAAGGTGTGCCGTGCAACGTGCATACTCAAATGGAACGGAAACTCAAGGTTCTCACCAATCTGTTTCAACGACTGGTTGAGGGTGCGTTCAACGGCATTGCAGCGCATCTTGAACTGCCGTTGCGTCTCCACATCATCGGAGAATTTATAGTCTTCAGGGAAAAAGTCAAAGACAAACCGCGCGTTCCGTTTCTTCGTCTTCCAGCGATTAAGGATATCTATCGCCTGAGGGGCGAGCATTGGCTGCACTTTGCCCTTCTGTTTAGACTTTACTTGCACCTTGTCAAGCCGTTTCTTCTCCCAATCCACCTGCGACCATTCCAACGTAATGACATCAGATACCCGGAGGCCGCACGCATAATAAGAGAAGAAGAATATGTCCAGCAGTTCCTTCGTCCGCTCCTTGGAGTTGGAAGAGGGGTTATAATTCTGCAGCGCCTTGAACTGCTCAGGGGTAAGATACCGGACACTCTTTCTGTCTGCCACATCCGGGTCGTAATGCCTATCCTTAACCTCAACATAGGCATTTTCTATAACCGGCATGGCTATTTTGGGATCCAATAACCCGTTGTCCTTGGCGTACCCGATTGCTTTGACGAGTGGGACCAAGGTCTTGTTTATGCCCTCGTTACTGGTGTTATGGAGCGCGTCCCGGCGGTACTTGATATACTTGTCAATCAGTTCCGGGGTGAGTTGGTTCAACGAGAGGGGAGGAAGTTTGAGTTCATCGGCGACAAACCTGCCAAATGCCTCGATGTTCAGCTTCTTGTTGTAATAGACCGAGTAGCCGAAATCCCCACGTTTATAGAACAACTCGTTTACATTCAATGCATACTCTACCAAGTCAGTATGCTTTGCACGTTTGTCCTCCGGAACGAATGAACCATCCAGCATTCGCTGAACAACGTCGGGCGTAATCCTCCCATCATCGTATGAGAGGAGTTGAGCATCCACCTTCTGTTTGATGAGGGCCAGGCGATTGTTGATCCGTGCAGCATTTTTATTTCGGGGTTTAACCTCTTGTTTCTTGGCATCCCAGTCCTCGGGCGCAATCCATACGTCCGTACTGCGTTTTATGTACTTGCCGACGTAGTAGCGAATATATATGGCTTGCTCGCCTTTTCCATTGCATTTATTCAACAAAGCAAAGCCTCCTTGCGGGAGTTGGGCTTTTGTCCTTGGCATAACTCTTAGGTTTTTAGTATTCTTAACGCAAAGTTAAAGTAAAGATTTGGATAAACTTTAAGGTAAGTTATATTTTTATGTATTGCGCTCAAATGCGTAGGAATGCGATTGCAAGAAAACAAAAAACCGCCCCGAAAGGCGGTAAGGTAAGTATTACTGATTGATTTTCAGTAAGTTAGCGATTAGTATTCTTCTTCGTTAAAGAAGAAGTCCTCTTTGGTGGGGTAGTCGGGCCAGATGTCTTCGATGGTCTCGTAGATCTCTCCTTCTTCTTCGAGTTCTTCCAGGTTCTCAATAACCTCTTCGGGCGCGCCGGAGCGGTTCGCGTAATCAATG
>JAEEII010000317.1 GCA_016281295.1 Bacteroidales bacterium | reverse complement strand
ATAATCACAAAACGCTGAGCTACGAAAAGTACCAGGAACCTCGACGCAAACGCGTAGGCAGAGCGGTCTTGTATGTGCTTTCCACCGGGGTTTTCGCGCTGATTTTCATCTTTGTTTTCTATACTTTTTTCGGTTCCCCGAAAGAAAAAATGCAGGCTCGTGAGATTGAATTTCTGAAGCTTCAATATGAGATTTTGGATGATCGAATGAACGACATGAATGCGCTTTTAGAGGATATGGAGCAGCGCGATGACAATATCTACCGTGTGATTTTTGAGGCGGAACCGATTCCTTCCTCGGTGAGGAAAGCAGGTTTTGGCGGTGTGGACCGTTACGAGGATCTTTATGGCTACCGAAACTCTGATTTGGTGGTGCGCGCGGCCAACAAACTTGATATTGTGGCCAGCCAGCTATATGTGCAGTCCAAGTCGTATGACGAGGTCTTCGCTTTGGCTAAGAGCAAGGCTCAGATGCTGGCTTGCATCCCAGCTATCATCCCGATCAAAGAGTCTGAGATCCGTCAGATATCCTCTTATTTCGGCTATCGTACCGACCCCATCTACAAGGTTGCCAAGTTCCATAGCGGCGTCGATTTCGCGTCGGCAGTGGGTACCGAGGTCTTTGCCACAGGTGATGCGAAAGTGGAGCTTGTGGAACAGAATTTCTGGGGCTATGGCAACATCATCACGTTGGACCACGGCTATGGCTACAAGACGCGTTATGCGCACCTCTCGAAGTTTGCCGTCCGTCAAGGACAGAAGGTGAAACGCGGCCAGGTGATTGGTTATGTGGGAAGCACCGGAAAATCAACGGGATCTCACCTGCATTACGAGGTCATCAAAAACAACGAATTGACCGATCCTATGCATTTCTTCTTCAACGATTTGTCGCCTGAGGAGTACGAGACCATCCTTCAACAAGCGGAATTACCTACAATTACAATGGATTAGGCTATGGAAGAAAACACCGGAAAGTATTATTACACCATTGGCGAAGTGGCCAAGATGTTCGGAGTCAACACCTCCATGATCCGATATTGGGAGAATGAATTTGATGTGTTGCGTCCACGTAAAAACAAAAAAGGCAACCGGCTTTTCACCCAGCGTGACGTGCGCTATGTCCATATCATTTACCATCTCACCAAGGTGAAGGGCTATACCTTGGCTGGAGCCAAGATGGCGCTAAAAGACAAGTTCTCGGAGTATGAGGAGCGGGTGATGCTGCTCGAAACACTCGATAAGACCAGAAAGTTCTTGGCTGACTTGGACAAGGAATTGGCTTCGCGTCAAAGCTGAGAGCCTTGCAAGAATGAGACATATTCCCTCACACCATCTTCAAGACTGGTAAATGGCTCCTTGTAGCCAGCCTCTTGTAACTTTGTCATGTTGGCTTCAGTGAAATATTGATATTTATCACGAATATTCAGAGGTGTGTCGATATATTCTATATTTGTCTCCATTCCCAAAGCTTTGAATGTGTTGTCGGCCAAGTCGTAAAACGAGCGTGCCTTTCCTGTTCCTACATTATAGAGTCCACTTTGAGGTTTGTTGCGCATCAGCCATAAAATCACTTTGGCTACATCTTTCACATACACAAAGTCGCGTAGCTGTTGTCCGTCTTGATAGTTGGGGTTGTGTGAACGGAACAGTTTCACCTTGCCAGTTTCCTTGATTTGTCGGTAAGCATGAAGGATTACGGATGCCATCTTGCCCTTGTGAAACTCATTTGGGCCATACACGTTGAAGAACTTCAATCCCGCCCAAAAGGGTGGTTTGTCTTTTTGGTTCAGGATATATTTGTCGATTTCGTTTTTTGATTTTCCGTATGGGTTTAAAGGTTTTAAAAGGGGAACAATATCATGACGGTCGTCATAGCCTAACTCGCCCATTCCGTAGGTGGCAGCGGAGGAGGCATATATCAAAGGAATCTGGTGTTTGGTGCAGATCTCCCAAAGTTTGATGGTGTAATCCACATTCAGTTCTTGAAACACCTGATAGTCGAATTCGGTGGTGTCGGTTCTGGCTCCAAGGTGAATGACAAGGTCGAAGCTTTCATGTGTTTCTTCCAGGTGATTCAAGAAGGCTTTTCGGTCAACAAGGCTATGAAATCGTTTGTTCTCATAGTTCGTTTTTTTTTCTGTTTTGGAAAAGTCATCTACGAGGACCAGGTCTTGTCGTCCATAATTGTTGAGTGCATCTATGACGTTGCTTCCAATAAATCCTGCTGCTCCAGTGATTGCTATCATGTTGTTATAGGTATTATTGCCCGAATTATTCTATGCTTAAGTTGGATGACACATATCTTCTCCATTTGTCCAGCACTTGGGTCATGTCATCGGGAAGTTCGGAGGTGAACATCATTTCTTTTTTGGTGGTGGGATGTACAAAGCCCAGCTCTTTGGCGTGGAGAGCGTGACGGGGCAACAGCTTGAAACAGTTGTCGATAAACTGCTTATATTTTGAGAAAGTGGTGCCTTTCAAGATGACATCGCCACCATACATGGCATCGTTGAAGAGGGGATGGCCGATGTATTGTGAATGTACGCGGATTTGGTGAGTGCGTCCGGTCTCCAGCCGAAATTCGTTCAAGGTGACGTAGCCGAAACGTTCCAGCACATGCCAATGGGTGATGGCCTCTTTGCCGTGGTCGCCGTTAGGATACACGGTCATCTTGCGGCGGTCGTTGGGGCTGCGTCCGATGTTCCCTTCAATGGTGCCTTCGTCCTCGTTGAAGTCGCCCCACACCAAGGCGTGGTATCTTCTGTGGATGGTATGCTCGAAGAACTGATGGGCGAGGATGGCTTGTGCGGTCTCGTTCTTTGCGACGATCATCAAGCCAGTGGTGTCCTTGTCGATGCGGTGAACGAGATAGCCGAATTTATTCTCAATGTTTTGTCCGGTTTGCTGAAAATGCCAAGCTAACCCGTGAAGCAATGTGCCTTCGAAATTTCCGTGACCGGGATGGACCACCAGCCCAGCTTGCTTGTTGATGACGATGACATCATTGTCCTCGTAAACGATGTTCAACGGAATCTCCTGCGGGGTGATGTTGATCTCACGCGGCGGATAGCTGAACACGATGGAAATGATATCATTAGGCTTTACCTTATAGTTTTGTTTCACCGTTTTTTCGTTCACCAGGATGTTGCCGGCCTTGGCAGCGTTTTGGACACGGTTGCGCGAGATGTTTTGGATGTGGTTGGTCAGGAAAGTGTCGATACGCTCTTGTGCCTGGCCTTTGTCAACCACGATACGGATATGTTCGTAAAGCTCACCGCCCTCGTCTTCGGTGTTTTCGTTT
>JAEEII010000038.1 GCA_016281295.1 Bacteroidales bacterium | reverse complement strand
GCCTATTCGGGTAGCATAGTGGGAGGAAACGATGGTACTGTGGAACGCTGTCTGGTGCTCGGTAGTACTGTCCAAGGTACCGAGAGCGGCGGCGTTGTGGGTTACACCAACGGCAACCTCCGTTTCAACTACTACACGGGCAATAACACGACAGGAATCGGATTCGACAACCACAATACCAATGTTGACAACATCTTTGGCGGCAACAAAGGCTACACCATCAGTTGCGCCGAGGGTTTGACTTTTGATTATGTCATGGGTTTCGCCACAGGAAGCGAGGAAGAGGCCATCATCGAACATAGTGGCACTTACTATACCGCCGAAGGTGCTACCATCTCTTTTGCGGTGGATTCCCCATTGGGCTACACAATTTCTTCACTCATGGTCAACGGCACGACCATCCTGCCTGACGTGGAAGGCACCTATATTTTCATCATGCCTGCCGCTAATGTCAATATCACTTCCACGCTAGTTCAACCCACCTTTATCCATGAGGGGCTTTGGGACGATGAGGAAAACTGGAGCAACGGTCTCCCCCAAGGGGGCAGTGATGTCGTCGTTGCCGCTCCGGCCCTCATCGAAGGTGTTGCCAATGTAGGTCACATTACCTTTGAGAATGGCGGTAGCATCACCATCGCCAAAGGTGGAGAGCTGACCCACAGCGACAATGTGACGGCTACCTTCCTGAAGGGCATCTCCGCTTATAATGACGACAGCGATGGCTGGTTTACCATTGCCTCGCCAGTTACCTATAACCTCCCCATTGCCACCCACTTCACCACAGAAAGCACCTACGACCTTTACCTTTATCATGAGCCTACGCATTACTGGTGGAACTCCAAAAACCCCGAACATGACTATGACTTCACGGTGCTCCAGTATCTTGAAGGTTATCTCTATGCCAATGCCGAGGATGTCACCTTGTCGTTCGAAGGCAACATGATGGCCACCGACCATACGGTTACCATACCGCTTAGTTGTTATGCCGCTGGCGGTTTGAAAGGCTACAACTTGGTGGGTAATCCCTTCACGCGCCGCCTTACCGAGGAGGATGTCATCAAGATCGGCGATGATGACCTGACTACCTATCTCGTGGCTGATGGTGGTGGAGAGCTGGTCCCTTACACCCTTGTTGAAAGGCCCATCGAGCCAGGCGAGGGATTCTTTGTGCAAGCCACTGAGCCAGGACAAAATCTGGTTTTCAACCATGCGACTCGTGGTGAACAAACGAAGCGGGAACCTGCTTATCTCTGCATAGAGGCAAGTAGGGATGGCGCATACGACCGCGCTTACGTGCAGTTTGACGGCGGCAACGCCCTTCGTAAGATGAAACTCAATGATAACATAATGAGCGTTAGCGTCTGGCACAATGGTGAAGACTGGGCTGCGGCCACCCTCGAAAGTGCCACGGATGAACTGCCTGTCCATTTCAAGGCACAGGAGAACGGCACCTACACCCTGACCGTCTCAGAATCTCTAAATTCTAAATTCTTAATTCTAAATTACCTTCACCTCATCGACAACCTTACTGGAAACGACGTTGACCTTTTGGTCACGCCGAGCTACACTTTCGAGGCCAAGGTTACAGACTACGAGAGCCGTTTCAAGCTGGTGTTTGAAGCGAACGAAGACAACGATAACAACCTCGACAACAATGACAACTTCGCCTTTGTTGATGTCTATGGAAACCTCATGATTAAAGGCACGGGTGTGGTTCAAATTGTTGATATGTTGGGTCATGTTTTGGTTTATAGAGACGCAAAATTATGCGTCTCTACCGCAGGGATGACCCCTGGCGTATATGTGTTGCGCCTAATCAACGGCGATGATGTAAAGACCCAGAAGATCGTTCTTTGATCCTTAAGGCGCCAGTCGTTTAGTGAGATGCTTTCTTAACGAACTCCACTCGGCGGTTCTTGGCGCGTCCTTCTGCTGTGTCGTTGGAGGCGATAGGGGAATGTGAACCCTTGCCCACGGGCGTGAGGCGTGATTGCGCGATGCCTTGTTTCACGAGGGCGTTCACGATGGCCTCGGCTCTCTGTTGGCTCAGCGGGTCGTTGACGGCATCAGTACCCGTGTTGTCGCAATGGCCTTGTACCTCGAACTCAAGCTCGGGATGCTCTTGCATCAGTTGGGCCACACGGTTGATTTCGATGACGGATTCTGGCTTCAGGTCGGCTTTCCCGGTCTCGAAGGTGATGGCGTAGGTCACAATCTTGCCATCGGCGGTGAGGCGGTCATAGAGCGGCACTGCCCCCTGGGCGATGCGCACATTGCTCAACCCCGTGTAGCGGTAGAACGCTCCACTGGTGAAGAAGAGGTAGCCAGGAGCCAACATGGCGGGCACGTTGATCAACCGTACGCCGTTCACATAGCCTTTGAAAGCTCGTTTGTTGAATGAGAAGGCGAAGTGGTTCCACTCCCCAGCGACCACTGGGTTGTCCTTTTCCAGGTAATCGCTGTTGCCTGGGTTCAGCCCCAGCATCTTCTCTCCACTCGACAGGTTGTTTCCATCGGGTTTCAGCAGGTCCCACGTCAGGTTGCACGACCCGTCTTCCCTGTACCAGAAATGCACATAGCTCGAGGCATTGTAGTAACTGTCGTCACCGCGGTTGCCAAAATAAATGCTCATGTCGAGCAATGTCTCCTCTTCGTCTGCGGTATTCATCGGAGCCACGTAAAGGTCGAACTCCACGGTGAACACCTCTGGCAGCCAATCCCATTTCTCTTTCATCAGCGGCATCACTTGTCCCAATCCGTTATCCGTGAACGCCAGTACGTTGCGTCCCTTCTGCTGGGCTGTTTCCGCATATCCATCCAATAAGTCCCACCTTAGCGGGAACTCACCAATTTTCTCTCCTTCAAAGTTGTCGTCGAAAATAGTCTCATCGCCAGGGACGAAGTCGCTCTTGGCGTAGGTGGTTTCTTGAGCCGTTGCAGCCATCTCGGCCAACAAAAGCATCACTATTACGGTAATAATCCTCTTCATTTTTTTATATTTTAATGCTATGAAATCACAAATATACGAAGATACTTTGAAATTGCTATAATGAGTGAAAAAAAACCATGAGGTATGAAAAAAAAGAGGATGACCTTTTGGGTCACCCTCTTTCAGTTTTATCCTGAAATCCCGATAGGGATTGCGATGTGGATAATCTTACTTTTCTTTCTTCTTTTATCGATGACGAGTTGTCCGTCGTGGATGAAGGCGAAGGTTTCGGAGCTTGTGTTGTTGTCGTCGTACTGTTCCTCGATACCAGTGTTGTGGAAGACGAGCTTGAAGCGCGATGAGTAGTCTTTGCTGTGTCCTTCGAACTGGTACTCGTCGGTGATGAGCATGTCGATGTCGGCGCCTGTAATGTTGTCGATGATTTGTTTAGCTTTTGTTAATGTTTTTTATCAAAAGCCGCCCCGAAGAGGCAACAAATTACTAGTCCAGGGTAACGCCCTGGAAATCAAATGGTGTTCATGGTGATACGATAACCCGTCGTGATTACCCAGGGTTTTTGCCCTGGACGGATGGCTGTTGGCTACCTCTTGGGTAGATACCTTATGAAGAGCATCGTGAGGTCGTCGCTTTGTGGCGCCTCACCCACGAATTCCGTCACGGCCTTCTGAAGGGCCTCCAAATGGCCTTGGGAGCTGCGGCGGGAGTGAAGCACTAATTCCACTTGCTCGATACCGAACTGTTGGTGCTGCATGTTCTCCGCTTCAGTGAGCCCATCAGTGTAAAGCAGCAATGAGTTGTCATAATCCAGCTGTATTTCCTGCTCGCCAAATTCATAGTCGTAGAGGATGCCCAAGACAATGTTCGACTGAACCGGCAGAAGGCGGATGCCATCGGTCAGGATGAGCGGTGGGTTATGACCTGCGTTGCAATAGGACAGGTGACCGGTGCCCAGGTCCAACACACCGCAGAAGAAAGTGACGAACATGCCGCTGTCGTTCGACTCCGACATCGTGTCGTTCATGGCCTTCACGATGCGATGGGGACTGGTTTCATGGGCCGACGTGGCTCTGAAAAGACTCCTTGTGACTGCCATCACCAGCGAGGCCGGGATGCCTTTCCCCGATACATCGCCAATGCAGAAATACAGCTTCTCGTCGCGGATAAAGTAATCATACAAATCACCGCCTACCTCCTTGGCGGGGACGATAGAGGCAGCGAAGTCCAGGTCAGTGCGATTGGGGAACGGCGGGAACGTCTTGGGGACCATAGCCATCTGGATTTCGCGCGCAATGTGAAGCTCATTTTCCATGCGCTCTCGCTGCTCATTCATGAGCTGGTACTTGGCTTGGTTCTTCGTGACTACTCTGAGAATGATGATGAGCATGGCTATGCCCAATATTTGCAGGAGCTTTACAATCATCCCGATTTTGCGAATACTGCTGTACAGCTCTTTCTCAGGAAGCACTATGGATAACGACCAGCCCGTTCTTTCCACGGGTGAGAAATAAACATGGTTGGTTTCCCCTTTGTAGCGAACGGGCATCTCGCCGTTCTTTCCTGACAGCATGGCTTGGTTGACCTGGTTGAGGGCTTCATAGTCGTCGGATGCCAAGGCGAACTGGTCGATGGTGGATTGCATCACCAAGGTCTCCACAGGGCATACCATGATTTGTCCGCTGCGGCTGACCACCATGTTGAAGGCGTTGGGGTAAACCTTAATATCCCCGATTAATGCGGTGAGCCAGTCTAACGAGATGTCGGCGGTTAAAATGGCGGCCACCTTGCCGCTTTTGTCTCTTACCGGCATGGAGAAGGTGGTCATCAGGATTTCGCCGCCATTTTCATCGAAATAGGGTTCCGACCAGTAGCTGTCATTCAACTCTATGGGTTTTGTAAACCATTCCATGGAAGGATAGTCGTAGGCCTCCGTGGCTAAAGAGAGCATTTTGATTTCTCCAGTCTCCAGGTTTTTGGTGGCGTATGGGGCATATAAAGGATAATTTGGGTTATAGTTAGGGACAAGTGCCATGGTTGACCCGACCACCACGGGGTTTTCACTCACTACCCGTTGGGGGATTCGTTGCAGACTATCGGGGTTTTCAAGGCACCATTCAGCCACCCAGATGCTGTTGCGGACTGCGGCTTCGGCTTGATTTACCACATCCATGATTTTGTTTTCAGCACTCTTCAGTTCGCTCTTCGCGCGGAGCGATGCCTCGTGTTTGATCTCCCTTTGGGCGTAGATATACTGGATGATGGCGGTGGCTTCCAGCGTTAAGGCGGCCACAATCACCAACATCCATCGGGCCCTCATTGATATGCCGGCGTTTTTGCTGCTTCTGTCTGACTTCATAGGATGGATTTTTTTTGATAGCTCCCATGAGGGAAATGATTGATTGGGTTGCAAATTTAGGAATTTTTTTTATTTTTGCGTCATTCCTAATCTTATTGACTATGAAACGCTTTGGCATTACACTGTTTTTCCTTGTGCTGTTGGCCTCTGTGATGGCACAACCTGCTCATTATATCACCTTCAACGGCATGGATCAATATATGGTTATCCCGCATCACGAGGACTTCAACATCGCTGCCAACGGGAGTTTCACCTTGACGGGATGGGTGAGAAACGAGTCTTATACCAGCACACCGCGTTATGTGTGCAAGCGCGACATATCCGTTCAGGGTGCTGGGGATGAGCGTACGGGCTATGAGTTTTTCGGCACGGGCAACGCAGGCCAGTCGTTGGGCCTTAACACTCCCACCGCCACTTCGGGTCATGCCTTGTCGGTCTATACGGGTGTCACCGTGCCGGCAGGCCAGTGGATGCATTTTGCCCTCGTGGTGGACCGTTCTAACAACGAAATCCGTATCTACCATAACGGTGTTACCAACAGCAGCTGGGTGGCGGCAGTGAATAACTGGGCGGTTACCAACACGCATGATGTGTTCATCGGCGCGGGTAACAGTGGTGGGCAACCTGCCTATTTCTGTAACGGCTCGTTCGGCAATGTGAGGTTCTATGACATGGCGTTAGATGCCGATTACATTGGTTTTGATATGAGTCAAGATGATTTATATGAAATCACTCCTCTCATGGCTGAGCACTTGATAGCCGCCTACGACTTTTCTACAGACTATGTTGAAGGCAACCAGTTGGCCGACCTTTCAGGCCACGGACATGATGGCCAGCTGGTAAACTTTAATTTTGGTGGTGCTGAAATAATCAATGTCACCTTGACACAAGACACCCGCCTGACGGGTTGTGGTAACGCCAATGACGTGCTGTTGAAGGCAGCAGTTTCGTTTGGCGGTGGCAACGCCATAGTCGGCCTTCGTTCCATGATGCTGAATCTTGATGGGACGACGGACTTGAACGATGTCAGGGAGATTAAAGTGTATTCCACTGGCGCTGTTAATAGTTTTGATGAGCGTAATCCTCAGAATGCCACTTTGTTGGGCAGTATCGAACCTGCTTCGGGCGACTTGACCTGTAACCTTGAAGGCAACCTCGTCTCTGGCACTAACTATTTATGGGTCGTGGCTCATCTGGCCGACCATGCGGCAGAGGGTCATTTCATCGATGCTTCGCTAAAGACGATTACGACTGACGAACAAACCTACGAACTCACCAATCCTTCGCCTGCGGGCAACCGCGAAATCATCCTTGCCCATACTTTGTTGTTGCAGCCTGGCGACTATAACTCTACAAATTATCGTATTCCTGCCGTCATCACGGCAAAAGACGGGAACCTCGTCGCAGTCACTGATAAACGGAAATACAACGAGGGTGACTTGCCTGAGGATATCGACATTGTGTGCAACCGCAGCACCGATGGAGGCCATACCTGGAGTGAGCCTTATACCATCGCCCAAGGAACGGGTGTCAACCACGGCTTTGGCGACTGTGCCCTGGTCTGGAGTAACGATGACAATGGACTTATTGCTGGCTTTGTCGGTGGTCCCGGGTTGTGGTATTCCACTCCTTCGAACCCCATCCGCACCTATATCGCCAGGAGTTATGACAACGGTCAGACTTGGACCGAGCCTGTGGATATCACCCACTTCATCTTCGGCGACAACTGTATCGTCCCCGAACAGCGCACTTGGCGAGCTTCTTTCTTTGGGTCGGGCAACGGCCTCCGCACTTCCACTGGGCGTATCATCTTTGTGGCGGCGATCCGCGAAAACACGGCGCAGGTGCTTTATAACCATGCGGTCTATTCCGATGACAATGGCTTGACCTGGCACGTCTCGGGACGCGCCTCTTCTTCGGGCGATGAGGCCAAAGTCACCGAACTGGCTGATGGACGTATCCTCATGAGTATCCGCCACGGTGGCAACCGCTGGTACAACCTCTCAGAGGACGGTGGCGAGACTTGGCAGCCCACGACCTCCACTTGGTACGATATCTCAGCACCGGCTTGCAATGGCGACATGATTCGCTATACCTCTGTGAACCAAGGCGACGACCGTAACCGCTTGCTGCATTCAGTGCCTTACGGGAACTCGAGAACCCATGTCTCCGTTTATGTCAGTTATGATGAAGGAGAGACATGGCCTGTGCGTAGATGCATCGTCCCTTACAGCTCGGCGTATTCCTCACTCTGTGTCCTGCCTGACGGCACCATCGGCCTGTATGTGGAAGAAGCCTACGGAGGTGCCTTGGGCTATTCAACGGTCTTCTATAACTTCAGCCTCGAATGGCTCACCGAGGGTGATGACATATATAACCCCACAGGTCTTGCTGATTATCAGGCTCATGACACCCTGCTGAAGTTGTATCCTGTGCCTTCTTCAGCACAAGTGGTGATTGAAGCCGAAGACATAAAAACCGTCACGATTTATAATGTTTCGGGTCAGATTTTGAAAACGTTCTCCGGTGACGGCAAACCAATGCTTTCCGTTGAGGTTTCGGACTTGCCTTCCGGGGTCTATGAAGTGGTAGTGGTGGATTTATCGGGTCATAAAACGACAGGAAAGTTTGTGAAATAGCATATATTTGTTATATCTTAATATACGTTTGGTTGATTTTATCGGAAATAATTTCGGTTTGAATGATTTAATTCCTTATTTTTGCCGTTCCAAACTATGCGAAAAGTTGTAAGCAATTCGGATTTAAAGAATGCTTTTGGCATGAAGGGCATTCTCGGAACATGTGTGTCAGGAATGGCATACGGTTATCTTCGTTTGGGAAAAATCAATCGTCTTTTTGATGGAGCAGCTGATTATCAAGGTCGTGAGTTTGCCGACCATCTTCTTGAAAATATGAACATCACGATTGATGTCAATCCCGAACAGTTAGAGAACATTCCCAAAGAAGGCGGCTTTGTCCTTGTCAGCAACCATCCTTTTGGCGGCATCGAGGGGGTGATGCTTTTGAGCGCGATTGCCAAGGTGCGTCCCGACTTCAAGCTGATGGCGAACTTCATTCTGTCGCACATCCCTAATCTGAAAGAATGTTTCTTCTCGGTGAATCCTTTCGAGAAAAACCCGGAGTGGAAGAGTAGTGTAGGGGGTATCAAAGGAGCCGTCCAGCACATTGCCGAGGGTTATGGATTGGGTGTCTTCCCAGCAGGGGAGGTGTCGCGATATCATGGTCATGATTTTCCAGAAGACTTGCCGTGGAGTGCCTCCATCGCCCGGATGATTAAAAATGCCGGCGTGCCGGTGATCCCTGCTTATTGGGATGGCCGTAACTCGAAGTGGTTTTATACCGTCGATAAGGTTAACTCCATGCTGGGTACCGCGCGACTGACCAAGGAATTAATCAATAAACACGACTCCTGCTTCAATCTTCAGATAGGTAAACCAATATCTCCTGCCGAGGTGGCTCAATATGAGAACCCCAAGGCTCTTGCCGCTTATCTGCGTAGCCGCTCATACGCTTTGGAGGCTAATATTCAACGGAATGCGAAACCTGCTATCCCCGAGAAATCAGAGCCTATTGAACCTCAACGGGATCCTCAGCTCTTCATCCGTGAACTGGAAGCGATCAAAGATAAGGGATTTTTGTTCAATGCTTCTTCGTATGATTGTTATCTTGCTGATTATCAAGATATTCCAAATTTAATGCATGAATTAAGCCGTCTTCGTGAAGAGGCTTTCCGATCGATTGGGGAGGGTACTGGAAAAAGTCTTGATACCGATCAGTTTGATGTTTATTACAAACATCTTATTTTGTGGGATAACAAGAAACAGCAAGTGGTGGGGGCTTACCGTCTGGGCATGGGCGATGAAATCATGAGAACCAAAGGGATGAATGGGTTCTATGTGAGCACGTTGTTCCAATTGGATCCTGCTTTTGGCGATATTCTCAGCCGAACCATCGAATTGGGTCGCTCGTTTGTGTCGGTTGACTATCAGCGGGAGGTACTTCCACTGGTGTTGTTGCTGCGCGGATTGGCGGTAGTGGTGGTTAAAAACCCGAACATCAACCATTTCATTGGTCCGGTCAGCATCAGTACTTGGTATCCCAAGTTCTACCAGAGCCTTATTGTGGATTATGTCACGAAGAAGCATCCAGTCGGTCCTGATTTGGCTCGGATGGCTCAGCCGAAGACTTCGTTCCATTCCGATTTCCTGAAGGTGGATCCTGATGTCTTGATGGAAAACAATATAGGCTCCATCGACCGGTTCGACAAGTTCATGTTCCGGTTGAGCCAAGGTGCCTATCGGGTTCCCACTTTGTTCAAGAAATATTTGAAGTTGAATGCCAAGTTCTTGTGTTTCAATGTGGATCCTGACTTTAACGACACGCTTGACAGCTTGTTGTTCCTCACGTTTTCTGATTTCCCGGAAGACGAGGTGATGCCGCTCTTCCGTGATGCCAGCGAAGAGGAGCAGGAAAACGTTCGGAAACGTTTCGGATATATCAAATAAGATTATTCTTCTTCAAAAGTCTGGGCAAAGAAGGTGAAGTTCACCTTCCCGTAGTGGCGTTGGTCCATGAAATGGGGATGCTCCTCAAAATGCACGGTTTTGTCATGTTCCAGCACGAAGAGTCCGTCGTCGTTAAGCAACTCGTTCTCGAAGACCAACCGGATAATCGAGTCGTAGTCTTGGCAGTCGTATGGCGGATCGGCGAAGATAAGGTCGTATTTCATTTTGTGGTTAAGCAGGAAACGGTACACATCGGAACGCACGGCAACCAGTTCTTTCATGTCGAGTTTGTTGGCGGTCTCGCGAATGAAGCGCACACAGCCGTTGTCATGGTCCACACTGGTCACTTTGGGGCAGCCTCGCGACACCAGCTCGTAGGAGATGTTGCCTGTGCCTGCAAAGAGGTCGAGTGCAGTCACCGTCTCAAAGTCGAGATAGTTTTCCAGGATGTTGAACAAGCTTTCTTTGGCCATGTCGGTGGTGGGCCGCACAGGCAGGTTGTTGGGTGCGACGATTTGACGTCGTTGATATCTTCCTCTTATGATTCGCATGACAGGTTTTTATAAGGGATGTAATAGTATTGGAAAGGTGTGCTGTTTTGTGACAGATCCACATTGACACTGCCGTCAGGACGGAGGAAGCGGATCCTTTTGATGTAGCGCTCGCACAGACGGATGATTTCGGAATGGTTGGAGATCAGCCCGGAGAAGTAAACAGGGATGTCTTGGTTTGCCAGCTGTTGTTGCTCCAGGGTGAACATCAGATAGTAGATGAAATCTTCTTTGGTGCGGAACCGGAAATTGTTGAAGAAGATGAGTTGTTTGTCCTTGATAATCGCGAGATCGAAAGAGCGGCGATCCACATGGATATAGGCATTGACATTATTTTCGTAAGGGTCTTCTTCGAGAATGCTGTTCAGAAAGACGGTTGACTGGTGGGTGACGGTGAGGTCGGGCCAGAGGTCGTGAAGGTGTTCGTATTGTTTTTCGGGCGTGGCGTAGATGTTGACGGCGTCCAGTTTTTTCACGGTCTCATGAAACACTTTGTATCCTTGGGGAAGCAGGTGGTTGAATTGGAGATAGGCCTTGCAGTCCTGTTCGTTGAAGAGCTCGGCTGGCACCAGTGTGTGAAACGGGTCGGTGGCCAAATAACGCACGGAATGAAAAGACTTCCCCAGTACACCTTTATTATATAGGGCTTTCTCCAGAGCTTCCAGGCCGACGCTGACCTCTTCTGAGCCGGAGGACTGGTAGATCTCGATATCGATGATTTTGTTTTCCTCCTGATGGTGGACAACAAAACAAAAACCATCCAATGAGCATTGGATGGTTATGTTGTAATAAAGTGTTTTCGATGGATCGGTCATTAGAGTTTCTCCCAGTTGCCGTCGGTTGAAGCTTCTTCCAAGGAACCGACTTTCAGGCCGGCGTATTTGTCAAGCTGTTCCATTTCAGCTTTGATGTTATTCACGCGGGTCTTCCATTCTTTGTCGGTGAATTTTGAGCCGGGGGTGTTGAGATAAACCTCGTAGGGGGTCTTGACTTCAAACACCGGGACCGAGATACCGCCACGCTTGATGATGCTGTCGTGAATCTCGAACTTGGTAGTCGGCTCGCTGAACGGCACGTTGCTGAGGTCTCTGAGGTTGAAGTTGGTTCTCTTTCCAAAGAGGGAGTCAATCACGCGCACGTAATCGATGGTGTCGTTGATGGTCTTGGTAAACGTGGTGTCTTCCGGGTCAGGGATGATGTTGACGACAGGGATCATGTAGTTGTTGCAGAAATCAATCAGCGTGTCAAAGTTAGAAGTGTACCTGTTGTGAGCTTGTTTGTACTGTACTTCCGCGTCACGGATGTCTTTCAAACGTTGAACAACTTGTGCTTCACGCATGCTCTTTTCATTTCCAAAATCGATAGGAGCTTTGATGCTTTGGATGACTTTAATTGCTAAAAAGACGACAACGGCGAAAAGAACGATGTTAATGAGAATGCTTTTCAGTTTAGAATTCATTTTTCTTTATTTTTTCTGATTACTATTTGCTGTTTTTTGAGGTGCTGCAAAGTTATTATTTTTTTCGTTTGAAAGGAGCAAATTTTTTTGGTTTTATTTTATTATCTTTGCAAAAAAGAATAAATGTGATGAAAACTAAGAAGGAAATCGTAGAAAACTGGCTGCCGAGATACACAGGACTGCCTTTGGAGCAATTTGGGAAATACATCCTGCTGACGAATTTTCAGGACTATGTGGATAAATTTGCGGCCTGGCAGAATGTCGAGGTGGTGGGTAGAAACAAGCCGATGCCTTGCGCCAGCGACGGCGAAATCACCATCATTAATTTCAGTATGGGGAGCGCTAATGCTGCCACCATCATGGATTTGTTAGGGGCCGTCAATCCCAAAGCGGTGTTGTTCCTGGGCAAGTGTGGGGCAGTGCGTAAGAATCGAGTTGGTGACTTCATCCTGCCAATCGCGGCCATCCGTGGTGAGGGTGCGTCAAACGACTATTTCCCTCCGGAAGTGCCTGCGCTGCCGGCATTCAGTCTGGAGAAAGCCATCTCTACCACCATCCGCGACTATGGACGTGACTATTGGACGGGTACCGTTTATACCACCAACCGGCGTGTCTGGGAACATGATGACGAATTCAAGGACTATCTCCGTAGGATACGCTGCTTGGCAGTGGATATGGAAACCGCGACCCTCTTCAGCGTCGGCTTCTATAACGAGATTCCCACTGGTGCCTTGCTGCTGGTTTCGGACGAGCCGATGACTCCCGAAGGGGTGAAGACGGCGGAAAGCGACAAGAAAGTGAGTAGTAACTTTGCCGGAGAACATCTTCGTATCGGGGTTGACTCCCTACGGCAACTCATCAACAACGGCATCACCGTGAAACACCTGCGATTCGACTGACATGGCGACATTTGAACAGATTATCTCTGACATCCACAAGAAAAAATATGCCCCTGTTTATTTCCTGATGGGGGAAGAGCCTTATTTCATCGACATGATCTCCGACACCTTGGAGGAAGAAGTGCTCGACGAGACTGAGAAAGCGTTCAACCAAATCGTGGTCTATGGCCGCGACGTTGATGTCGATACCGTGGCCGCTCACGCCAAGAGCTTCTCCATGATGGGCGGATATATGCTGGTCATCGTCAAAGAAGCCCAGGATTTGAAAGACATCGAGGACTTTGAGAAATATCTCGATGTCATCCCACCTACCACCATCCTGGTGTTCGATTACAAATACAAAAAACTGGATAAACGCCGTGCGCTGGCCAAGAAAATCGACAAGATGGGTGTGCTGTTCGAGTCCAAGAAACTCTATGATAACAACATCCCGGGGTGGATCCAGAACTATCTGGCCGACAAAGGTTACAGCATCACACCCAAAGCCACGCAGATGATGGCGGATTATTTGGGTACCGACCTGCATAAGATCCGTAACGAACTGGAGAAGCTGATCATTGTCATCCCTAAGTCCAAAAAAATCGATGACGACGATGTGGAAAGAAACATCGGAATCTCCAAGGATTTTAATGTGTTTGAGCTTCAGAACGCCATCGGCAGGCGTGATGTGGTGAAGGCAAACCGTATTGTGAACTATTTCGGCGACAATGTCAAAGAGAATCCTTTGCTCGTCACGGCCATCACCCTCTATGGATATTTCACCAAATTGCTTAAAGTGCATTATGCCACTGACCCTTCACCAAATGGACTGGCCGCTGCCTTGGGTGTGAGTCCTTTCTTTGTCCGTGATTATCAAACAGCTGCCCGCAATTATTCCGTTGCCGACTGTGTGCGTTGCATCGCTGTGTTGAGGGAGTTCGACCTTAAGTCTCTGGGTTATCAAATCGGTGATGTCACGGCGAAGGATCTCTATCGCGAAATGATATTTAAACTGTTACATTAACTTCTTATTTCTGACTTCAAAAAATGAGAATTGTTGCCCAAAGAGTTTCCCGCGCCTCTGTCACTATTAATAATAAGGTGAAATCGAAAATCGGCATCGGTATGATGGTGCTTCTTGGCATTGAAGAAGCTGATAACGAGGAAGATGTGGATTGGATTTGCTCCAAGCTGTCAAAGTTGAGAATTTTCTCCGATGAAAATGATGCCATGAACCTCGATATCAACCAGGTCGAGGGTTCTTTTTTGGTGGTCAGTCAGTTCACCCTTCATGCCTTGACCAAAAAGGGAAACCGGCCAAGCTTTATCCGCGCCGCTCGTCCGGAAATGGCCATCCCTTTGTATGAGCTGTTTCTGAAACGTTTGGCCGAGGTGTCGGGTCGTCCGGTGCTCAGTGGTGAGTTTGGCGCCATGATGGACGTGGAGCTGGTCAATGACGGACCCGTGACGATTTTGATGGATTCAAAACGGAAAGAATAGGAAGAATTGCTAATTTTGCAAATATTTGAAATCTTAATACCATGGACGCAAAACGACTGGATAAAATAAACAAATTGATTTTAAAGGAACTGGGAGATGTCTTTCAGAAAGAGCTGAAACCTGCGGTTCCGTCCTTGATGATCACGGTGACACATGTGCATGTCACCTCTGACTTGGCTTACGCCAAAGTGTATTTGAGCATCTTCGGTGTCGATGACAAAAAGAAAGTGGTGGAAGAGGTGGGCCAGACCGCCCGTGCCATCCGTGGATTGCTCGGCAACCGTCTCCGTCACCAGATGAGGGTCATCCCCGAACTGCGTTTCTATGAAGACGACTCCCTGGATTATATCGAGAACATCGACAACCTGCTGCATTCCTGAAAGTGAGACTGCCACTCTTCATAGCAAACCGTTATCTGTTGGCTAAAAAAAGCCACAACCTTATCAATATCATCACCTGGATCTCTATTGTGAGTATCAGTGTGGCCGCTTTTGCCCTCATCGTGGTGCTTTCGGCTTTCAATGGGCTGGAAGAGGTCATTTCCACGATGAACAATCGCCTGATTCCCGACTTGCAAATTGCACCGGAAAAAGGCAAAACCTTGGACCTGACCCTGTTCCCTGTGGAATCTCTGAAGCGTGTACAAGGTGTTGATTATGTGATTCCTACCATTACTGAAGATGCCCTTTTCCGTGCCAACGAAAAACAGCATATCGGACAGGTGAAAGGGGTCGGCCCCGATTATGAGAAACTGACCCGTTTCAATGAGGTGATGTTTGACCAAAACCGTTTTCAGCTCATGGACGGGGAGGGAGCCATGGCTGTTCCGGGTGCCGGCGTGGCTTGGCATCTGGGTATCAACGTATATGCTCCCTATTCAACAGTCCGCATCTATGTCCCTAAACGAGGGGAGGCCTCACGCATGGACCTGGAGAACAGCTTTAACTCGGGGGTGCTGACGGTGCAAAGCGTGTTTTCCACCGAACAGGAAGCGGATGAGAAACTGGTGTTTGTGCCTTATTCGTGGCTCGCTGAATTGCTTGACATTCAAGATAAAGCATCCGAAGTGGAGCTTTTTCTCTCGCCAAAAGCCGACCAGAACAAGGTGAGAAAAGAAGTGAAAGCCTTGCTGGGGGCAGGTTATATCGTGAAAGACCAAAAAGAGCAACAAGCGGTATTGTATAAGGTGATGCGCTCAGAGAAATGGGCGGTTTATGTCATCCTTACCTTTATTTTGATATTGGCCACTTTCAATGTGGTGGGGTCGCTCTCCATGTTGATGATTGAGAAACGGAAAGACACAGAAATCCTGAAGGCAATGGGGGCAGATTATCGGCTGATTCATAAAATCTTCATGAACGAAGGCCTGCTGATCTCAGTGGTCGGTGGGCTCATTGGACTTTTACTCGGCATCGTGTTGGTGATGTTACAGCAACAGTTTGGCTTTGTGAAATTTGGTACAGGGGGTAATTATGTGGTGGATGCTTATCCTGTGCTGTTGAAACTCAGGGATGTGCTGTTGATTTTCTTTACCATCTTGTTGGTGGGTTGCACCTCGTCATTCCTCACGGTGCGTCATGTGATGCGCAAGGAATGGAGTTCCCAATCAGATTCGTCAATGCTATAAACTCCTGCACAGTTAGTTGCTCAGGACGTTGGTTGAAGACCTCGTTTCCGATGATGTCGGGGCTGAGCAGAGACCGAAGTGAGTTGCGCATGGTTTTGCGACGTTGGTTGAAGGCTTGTTTGACGATGCTTACAAACAGCTTCTCGTCACAGCCAAGGTCGGTGACGGTGTTGCGCCGCATCTTGATGACCGCCGACTTCACTTTTGGGGGTGGGTTGAAGACGTTCTCGTGTACCGTGAAGAGGTAGTCGATGTCGTACCAGGCCTGCATCAGCACACTCAGGATGCCGTATGCCTTGCTGCCTTCTTTGGCGGCCATGCGCTCAGCCATCTCCTTTTGGACCATGCCCACCACTTCCACGACTTGTTCCTTGTATTTGAGCACTTGGAAGAAAATCTGGCTGCTGATGTTGTAGGGGAAATTGCCGATAATCGCCATGTTGTTTTCACCGAACTGTCGTAGGTCGGCTTTCAGGAAGTCGCCTTCGATAAGACGGTCGCCTAACATGGGGAAATGGGTCTCAAGATAGGCGATGGATTCCTTGTCGATTTCGATGACATGAAGCTTTTGCAATTGATCTTGTACCAAAAACTGGGTCAACACACCGGTTCCCGCACCTACCTCAACGACACTTTCCACATCGGGGGAGAGCTGCCCCACGATTTTCAGAGCGATGTTTTGGTCGGTCAGGAAATGTTGTCCCAAAGCCTTCTTGGGTCTGACATCCGTCATCTGTCTTCTGTCTTCTGTCTTTTGTCTTCTGCCTTCTGCCTTCATAACTTCCTATAATTCTTCTTAGCCTGCGCAGTGTATAAACTGGTTGGGTATAGGTCGATTAATTGCTCGTAGTGTTCTTTCGCGGCTTCTCGATTTTTCAGTTGGTGATGTTCGATCAGTGCGGCGCGCATTAGTGCATCATCGGCCATATAGCTATCAGGGAACTCGTTCGCGATTTGCAGATACAGGCTGTCTGCTTCGAGGTGCTCTTGTTGTTTTTCTTTGATTTCCGCGATGCGGAACATGGCGTGTGGCTTGCTGATTTCGTTGCCATCGGCGCGGATGGAGTCGAGGATGGTCAGGGCTTGTTCTTCCTTGTGTTGATAGATTTTGAAATCGGCGCGTGCCAGTCTTCCGAGCTCGGTGCCTGTGGTGTCGTATTCCAAGTTGTCGCCAATGATGAGGGAGAGTGTCATGGCATCATTGGCAATGAGTTTGGAAGTCGCTGCTTTCAGCACCATGAGTTGGGTTTCCGCCCAGGCAAATTCCCCGATGAAGTAGCGCAGTTGGGCGTTACGGAAGCGTGCTTCGTGTCCCAGAGGCTCTTCTTTCATGCTTTTGTCCACCTGGCTGTAGAGCAAGGTGGCTTCCCAAATCTCATCGCTGTAGAGATAGATGTCGGCTAATTTGAGTTTCAGCAGGCATTGTTGGCCTTTGTCGTTGGTTTGTTCAATGGTTTGCTGGAGCAGGCTGATGGCTTGGGTCGACTGTCCGAGGTGGTAGGCCATGAGGTCGGCTTGGATTTCCACCAGGTTGGGATAGTCTTTGCTGCCGATGTCATGGTAGGCATTCTCGATTTTTTTACTCAGTCTCTCGTAGGTTCTCGTGTCGGTGTCGGGTTTCTCGCTGCATTGTTGGCTTTCCGTTTTGATGGAACCCACGATGGCCTCACCATAGAAGGGGTTGATTTTCCCTTTGTTGACGACGTAGTCGAAAGCTTCTTTGGCAAGGTCATACTGGTGGTTGTGGAGGCAGATGTTGGCCAGGTCGATGATTTGGCCATCTTGGTCGTTATAGCGTCGGTCGATACTCTTGCACTGGGCTAGGGCGATGTCGTAGTCCTCTTCTTGAAGAGAGAACCATATCATGAGCTTTGCCAGTTCCATGTTGTCGGGTTTCTCTTGTGTTTTTTTCAGGAGGGCGATGCGCATCTCATCGGCGATGCTTTTGTTTACATCGTAGAGCAGCAGGGACTGGAAACGGTTTTTGATAGCGTTGTATTGTTCGGGTCGGGCTTCGAGGTCAAGGAAATAATACTCGAACGCTTGTTGGTAATTGTTCATGGAGTGATACACGCTGGCTTTCTCCATGTAGAAAGGATAGTTATCCGTGTTGTTGTTCGCGCCTTTTTCGAGGACGGCGAGGGCGGCGTTGTAGAGCATCCTGCTTCGCATCATGTTGTTGATGTTGCTGATGCTGTTTTTGTTGTTGGGTAGGCCTTTGAGGATTTCTTTGAGCAGGTTGTCGGCTTTGTCTTGTTGTCCATTGTTGGAATAGACATAGAGCAGGTCGATTTTAGGTTTCCATTGGGTGGCGTTGTCGCGGATGTATTTTTTCAGTTCTTTTTCCGCGGTTTCATAGTCCCCAAGTCGAAGAAGACACTCGGTATATTGCGAGAAGTGTTGTGAGAGTCCTTTCTTTTTGTACAGCTCATGATAGAGGTCTTTGGCTTTCTCGTATTCTTGGTTTTGGAAGAACTGGCTGGCCAGCTGTTCGTTGATGTCGCGTTGTGGGTTTTGCTGTTGTGTTTTTTTGGATGACTTTCCCGTCTGGATTTGTGCGAATGACGGGACTGCTGACAGCATGGCAAGCAGGCAGAGAAAGGCGATGGTTCTCCTCATTTTAGGGTTTCTTTACGTAAGGTTTCCTTGAGTGACTGAAGTGCTTGGTCTTGTTGTGAGAGTCGTTCCTCGAAGTAGAGGATTCGGTGGTGTAGGGTGTCGGCGACGGCGATTTCGTCGTTGAGGTAAACTTGTGCGAGGGAGTCGTTGATATAATGGGTGTCGATGTCGTTTTGCAGGTGGGTTAGTTGGATGTTGAGGAAGGCCAGGTCGTGGTTCATGACGGGAAGCATCTCGTTGAATTGGCCCAGGTAGGCCTGTGCCAGGTTGAGAATCTCGAAATGGCTTTGGACGTCTTCCTTGTTGTCAAAAGCCAACATGGAGTCACACCAGAGAAAATCCTTCTGTAGTGCGTCTTGATAGCGGTCCTTGATCTCTTGGAGGGCGATGCTGTCGAGTGTGAGTTGTTGCCGAAGCTGTGGGATGGAGGTGCAGCGCGGGGTGGTTTCGGTAACACGCTTGTTTTCTGAGGTGTCTCCGGTGTTGCTTTTGTTCTTGCTTCCGCAGGCGGAGCCTGCGAGAAGCAAGAACAGGGCAGCATATAGAAATAAGTTACGAAATGATCTCAAAGCCGGTGTATTTTTGGAGGGCTTTCGGGATGCGGATGCCTTCCGGGGTTTGATGGTCTTCGAGGAGAGCGGCGACGATGCGGGGCAAGGCCAGGGCACTGCCGTTGAGGGTGTGTACTAGCTGAATGTTGCCGTTTTTGTCCTTGAAGCGTAGTTTCAAGCGGTTGGCTTGGAAGGTCTCGAAGTTGGACACAGAGCTCACCTCGAGCCAGAGCTGCTGGGCAGCGGACCACACCTCGAAGTCGTAGGTGGTGGCGGAGGTGAAGCTCATGTCACCACCGCAGAGATGAAGGATGCGGAATGGAAGTTCCAGCTTGCGGAGCAGGCCAGCCACATGGTTCTTCATCGCCTCGAGACGGTCGTAAGAGCCCACAGGGTTGGCGATCTCCACGATCTCCACCTTGTCGAACTGATGGAGTCGGTTCAGTCCACGGACATTCTTGCCGTAGGAGCCGGCCTCGCGACGGAAACAGTTGGAGTAGCCCACAGTTTTGATGGGCAGCTGCTCTTCCTTGACGATGGTGTCGCGGAACATGTTGGTCAGCGGCACTTCGGCGGTGGGGATGAGGTAGAAGCCGTCGAGCGGCACGGCGTACATCTGCGCTTCCTTGTCGGGCAGCTGTCCGGTGGCGTAGGCGGAGGCCTCATTCACCACGACAGGGGGCTGGGTCTCGTTGTAACCGGCGGCAGAGGCTTCGTCCAGGAAGAAGTTGATCAGCGCGCGCTGCAACTTGGCGCCTTTGCCTTTGTAGAAGGGGAAGCCAGCACCCGTGACCTTGTTGCCGAGGTCGAAGTCAGCCAGTCCATAGTCGTTGAGTAATTCCCAATGGGGCTTGGCACCTTCGTAAAGCTGGGGCATCTCGCCTTCCTGATGCACGTTGACGTTGTCGGCTGCACTGGTGCCGCGCGGGACGTCGATGCGTGGCGTGTTGGGTATTTCTACGAGTTTCTTCTGAATCTCCTGCTTGACTTCCTCGAGATGGTCCGCAAGGTTCTTGGCAAGTTCTTTCAACTCGTTGTTCTTAGCTTTCATTTCATTGGCCTCCGCAGCCTTGCCTTGTTTATAGAGGTCGCCGATGAGACGGGCGTTGTTGTTCAGGGCTGCTAAGGTGTCGTCGCATTGACGCTGGGTGTTGCGACGGTCGTCGTCCAACTTCAGAATCTCGTCGATGAGCGCGACGTTGGTGAAGTTCTTGATGGACAGACGTTCGATCACTTCTTCTTTGTGATCACGGATGTAGGATAATACTAACATAGCTTGACGCTGTTTGAAATTTTTCGCAAAAATAAGAAGTTGTTTTGATTATTTCGGTTTTATAAACGAAAAAAACCGGCTATCAAACGTGGTAGCCGGTAAAAAATGTATGTTATGAAAAAATTATTCGGCGATTGTGCCTTCCACTGGTTTGACAGAGACGAAAGACTTGTTGTCTTTTTTCTTCACGAACTCCACGATGCCGTCACATTTGGCATAGAGGGTGTGGTCTTTGCCCATACCGACATTCTTACCAGGGTTGTGCTTGGTGCCGCGCTGACGCACGATGATGTTGCCAGCAATGGCTGCTTGTCCACCGAAAATCTTAACTCCGAGTCGCTTACTTGCTGACTCACGACCGTTCTCGGAACTACCGACGCCTTTCTTGTGTGCCATATCTTATTCTGTTTTTCGGATTATTACTTAATGATGTTGTCAATGACGACCTTGCTCAGATATTGGCGGTGGCCGTTAGAGGTCTGATAACCTTTTCTTCTCTTTTTCTTGAAAACGATGACCTTTTTGCCTTTGCAGTGCTCCTTAATCGTCGCCTCGACGTTGGCACCGGCAACCGTAGGAGTTCCTACCATCGTTGCACCATCGTTATCGATTAACAATACTTTGTCGAAAGAAACCTTGCTTCCTTCTTCTCCTTGCAGTCTGTTGACAAAAATCTCTTGACCGTTCGTCACTTTGAACTGCTGTCCTGCTATTTCTACAATTGCGTACATGTCTCTAAATTTTCGGACTGCAAAATTACACATTTTTTTGATTGTACAACAATTTCCTTGTTTTTTTCTTTAATTATTTTTCCATCAACCCTCCGACGACCTTGGCAACTTCCATCTGGGTAAAGCCAATAGGGAAGATATGACTGGGTTCGAGATGGTAGATCTGATGGGTCTCCATAAAGTGTTTCTCGCCTCCTCCGGTGATGTTGAGCATGATGATGTCATCGGATTGCACCTTATTAATATGTAGTGCTTGGACAAGTGATGCGACGGCAACGGCGGCTGCATGGTAGATGTCGATGCCTTCGGTTTCCTCGAAAAGACTCTTGGCGATGTTGGCTTCTTCGTTGCTGACAGCGAAGATGTCGCCCTGTGTGTCTTTAAGGGCGTCATAGAGTCCTCCTGCCAATCCGTAAGGTGGCTTGCGGTTGGAGAGCACAGGGGCACAAATCTCAGCGGCATCGCGACGCGCCTGGTCGGGATCGTAGGGCAACAAGGCGCGTGAGTCTTGCTTCCAGGCATCGTACATCGGGACGAAAGGCTTGTTCTGGGAGACATATAACTTGGCCTTCTTGTCACCAAACCTGCCGTCCTCCAAAAACCTGAGGTTGGCCTCCCAAGCGGCGATGGCTCCCGTGCCACTGCCTACTGCCTGAAAGTAAAAGTCGGGAATCTGTCCGATGAACGTCACAGCCGACATCATGGTGGTGCTCATGCCGTCGCGCCGCGCGATGTTCTTGGCACCACCCTCGGCGAGGAATCCTGGCATCTCACATACGTAGTTCGACAGCTGGATGGCATCGAAATAATCACTGCCAGAAGCCGTGGTGATTAACTTCACACAGGGATTCAACGGCTTGTCGAACCATAACGCTTTGATGTTGTCCTGCGGCACACAAAGCAACAACTTGATGCCGTTGTCGGAACAGACCTTGGCGAATGCCCTTGCGGTATTCCCCGCAGAAGCTACCACCAAAACCTGACCTTTCTGCTTCTCACCCAGTCGTGCACACACCGAATATGCCTCAGTCTCCTTGAAGGAACAAGTGGTCATCCGAGCGCCTTTGTCAGGCCACCAACCACTGAAAGTGATGTATAAGTTGTTCAACCTCAATCGTTTCGCAAGCTTCTCGCTCTTGAAGGTGACAGGGCAGGAGGGACCTTCCAATGTCCTTTGTATGGGCATCCAGTCGGCAAACTTGTAAAGCCCCAGACGGTCATCACCCACACGAAGTTGCTTCTGTTCATAAATCGCTCTTACCAGACTTGGCTTTTCCCCTTGTGGGTCATCCAAAGCCCATCCCTGGTCATCAAAAATGCGGCCGTCGGCCACGTTCATCAACTTGTAGTTTTTCATCTGTTCCTGTTTTGGGCTGCAAAGATAACAAAATAGTAAGTATATTTACTATTTCTTTTTTAATTTTTCCCTATTGTTTTTCTTTGTTTTGTTTTTTTAAAAAAACAAGATAGCATTTCGTTTTTTTTGCTACTTTTGACACTTTATTTAATATGTGTCATCAAGTATCATCGTATATGAAGAGAAATTTACTCACCTTACTCATCCTTGCGCTGGGTGTCGCCACAGGCATTGCAAGCCCTGTAGAGCTGTCGAAGGCGCAGAAAGCTGCTGAAAACTTTGCGAAGTCAACACAGACTTTTACGACCAAAACTGACGGGGCTCGACTTGTGGTGGCTACAGAATCCTATTATGTGTTCAACATCGGGAACGAGGGCTTTGTCATCATCTCCAACAACGACGTGTTCAGACCCGTCGTCGGCTATTCTCATGAGGGCGTGTACCCTGTCGAAAACCCTTCTCCCGAGATGGTGTATTACCTCGACGACCTCAGCAAGGGGCGTCAAGTGGCACTTCGCTCCTCGGTCCAACAAAGTGCCGAGGTGGCGAGGGAATGGGACATGCTCCTTCACCAAGGCGTGATGCCTGCTCGCAACGGAAACAAATCTTCCTTCTATCTCTGCCAGACCAAATGGGACCAAAACGACCCTTATAACATTTTGTGTCCTTCTGGAAACGGCGGACGTTCATACGCAGGATGCGTTGCTACGGCTATGTCGCAAGTAATGTATTATTGGCAATATCCTACCCAAGGACAGGGCAACCATACCTATCATCATTATCAATACGGGGATCTGTCGGCTGACTTTGGGGCGACGACCTATCACTTCGATCTCATGCCTTTGACCATCAACCTCATGTCACCCGCTGAAGAAATCCATGCTGTAGCGGAATTTATGTACCATTGCGGCATTGCTGTCGATATGGACTATTCCCCTGATGGTAGCGGCGCTTTCTCGGAGGATGTGCCGGAGGCGGTGATGAGCTATTTCGGCTACTCGAACCGTTGCCGAGTCCATAACCGTAATGACTATTCTTTGGAGGCGTTTCAAGCACTCATGAAAGACCAGTTCGACATGGGATGGCCTTGCTATTATTCGGGGTCGGATGTGGATGGACAAGGCGGACATGCCTTTGTCTGTGACGGTTATGACGAGAACGACATGTTCCATTTCAACTGGGGCTGGAGCGGCTCGGGAAATGGCTTTTTTGTGATTGATGCCTTGAATGTCTCGGGCTATGCTTTCAATAGTGGCCAGGCAGTCATTACCAACTTCGTTCCTTCGGAGGTGATTGAAAACACCATGAAAGCCCCTGCTTTCTTCAAGGCGATCCCCAATGGGGACGATGCTTTCTCCGTCACGCTTTCCTGGGTCAACCCCACGGCCACCTTTGATGGCCATCCTGTTGACTCTATCGACCGCATCGTGGTGACCCGCGACGGGAAAGAGGTGCTTTCGTTCGACCATCCTGTGCCTGGCGAGGCAGTCACCTGTGTCGATCCCGCCGGACTTCCAGTGAAAGTGGATTATACCGTTTATGCTGTGTATCATGGACGGGGTGGCCGCCGTGCTTATGCCAACGACATCAACCTAGGCCCCACTTGCCCCTGGACCATCAAGACCTGGGGCGGACAGGATTGGGGTAATGGCGCAGTGGTTTTACTCAACGCCTCTGGTAAAGAAGTGGGTTCCTTCAAAGCGGAGGGCTCGGAAACCACCCAAACCGTCGAACTGCCTCAGGGCTGGATAAGCCTGCAATGGGAGGCTCCCGCCGATAGCATCCAGGTCGGGTTCGAGATTCTCGATGTCGAAGGCCAACGTGTGTTCGCTTACGAAGGACCCTCCACCTTGATGCCCAAGGGAATCTTCTTTGAGACCGTCAACACCTGCGGTGGTAAAGGCCGTGACGAACAGCCTTCGGCCTTGAAGGCTCAGGTGGATGGCGAGGATGTTAACCTGAGCTGGGTGGGTCTGGCGGATCCGGGCTATGGCTATAATATCTACCGCGATGGCATCCTTTATACCATGGTGGCTGACACCACGGGATTCACCGACGCAGGAGCGGCTTCAGCGCTTCATAGCTATTATGTCACGGCTTTCTGCAAGGAAGGAGAGACCTATCCATCCAATACCGTGTGCGCCGTGACGGAGATGGAAGGCATGACACCGCGTGATTTCGACTGCACCGTGACTGATGACGGCAAGATTGACATTACATGGTCTGCCCCCGAAAACACGGAGGATTTCGTGGGCTACCGCATCTATAGCAAAGTGGTTGGCGGAGAATACCGTCTCGTGAAATCATTGGGTGCCTCTTATACCAGCTACAAAGTCATGGGAACACCTGAATACGGGCAACGATATGATTACAAGCTTGTGGCAATGTATGACCATGGCCATCTGGAGTCAACCCCAGCACGTTCCTTACGCAATCCTGAACTGCGGTATGTGGAGCTGAACTTCACCCACCTTCCTTCGGGTCTGACCATGGAGAAACAAGACAGTGTTTTGCTGCTCTCGTGGGATCCCGCCTGGCGTGCTGAGTCTTATAGCCTTTATCGTAATGGCGAACTCGTGGCCGATGGCCTTACCGAGTTGTCCTATGCCGACAATCTTTCCGCGGAGGAAGACCGCCGGGTTTATCAAGTGACAGGCTGGGTCAACGGTGTCGAGTCAAGCCCTTCCAATAAGGTGGTTTTTGATCGTACGGGTGTCCATGAGACTCAGCCGGAAGGCGTTTCGATTTATCCGAACCCCTCCAAGGGTATCTTCAATGTGGAAGCGGAATCCTTGAACGAGGTGGTGGTCTATAACCTTACAGGACAGCGGATTTTAAGCCGTCAGGCTTCTGGATCGACGCTAAGCCTGGATCTCGCTGGCCTTAACACTGGCGTGTATGTGGTTAAAGTGATCACCGCTCATGGAAATAGCCTCCTAAAAGTGGTCTTGATGAAATAATCGTATTCGTGAACCGAAATAGTAACAATCATGAGAAAACATATCTTTACAATCGTGTTGCTGAGCATGGCCGCTTCTTTGGTCGCGCAACAATATCATACACCGAAAGTCTGTCGCAACTTTCTGGACGAAATCCAATACCAATGCGCTAACCCCGAAATCCTTCCGGCCTTCTTGTTGAGTAACCAACGCGCCGTGAATGAATACACACATCAACTCGATAGTGTGATAGGTTCGGATGACTTCGACATGTCCTGCTGGAAAAACGTTTATTTCTATGGCGAACAAGGGAAAACTGAGATTCATTTTTTGCTGCAAGATGCGGAATGGCAACCTGTTTTAATGACAAAATGGGTCATTGATGAAACGCAGGACACCGCCTTTGTCAGCCGCTGGAACGGCGAGGACTGGGAGGATTATCAAAGAGCCTGTTATCAGTATCTTACTTCTGGAACTGATAAATTACTCCAGGAAATGACTGTGGAAGAATATGTGGATACGGCCTGGGTTGGCAAGAACCGTTCAACATACGAATATGACGAGCAACAACATCTGGTGCTCAACGTCAACTATAGTGGCATGAATTCACATGGGGAATGGAACGGGAGTTCCAAAACCGCCAGCACCTACCATGAAAACGGTCTCCTTGCCAAGCGTCTTTTGTCAACCTATCGTAATGGCAGCTGGCGCGAAAGCTCCAAGGACACGCTGGTTTACGATGAAAGCCAGCGTTGTCTCTACCTGCTTACCCAAAGGAAATTCGGCTATGGGCCGGGAACCAATATCTGGAGAGATGCCAGCAAATATGAGTTCACCTACGCCAATGACGGATCCATAGCGTCGGAGACTTTTTACTCCGCGGGATGGTTCGGGACTGATATGACCCTGGATAGCAAAGCGGAATATGAGTTCGACAGCCAGGGGAACCTGGCCCGTAAAACGGTCAACATCTTCAATGGGGCAAATTGGGTCGTTCGTGATTTATATGAGAACCGTTTCGACCAATCCATAGCCTCCTCGGCCATCATGGGCTTGTCACCCGTGTGGGAATCTACGGTGGGGAAGGGCTTGGGCTATGTGATTGATCCCGCCATGCCTCTTTACAGTCAGTGGCTTTCCTGCTCGATTGTGTCCACCGCCCTCGACACGCAATTTGACCTCTATTACTCTGCCATGGCCGCTGTGGAGGAACAAACCACCGATTTGATGAAGGCCTATTCTTTCCAGGGACAGCTGGTTGTGGAGAACGACGTCGCCGCGGATATCGTGGTTTATGACCTCAATGGGCGTGTCGTTGCCTCACAGGCACAAACGCTAAAGAGTGTGTTCCGCCTGACCCCTGGCCTGTATTTGGTGAGACGTGGTAATACGGTCGTGAAAACCATCGTCCGTCCTTGATTTTGATGAATAATAATTAATATAATAAAAATATGAATAAAGTTATTGGATTTTTATCTATTTCCTTTTTGTTAGGAACGGCTGTGTCAGTTTCAGCGCAGGAGGCTGAAGCAAAAGAAGAGAGTCAGCCAGTGTATCAATTCACGGAGACAGTGAACGTCCCGCATACCGCCGTCGATAACCAAGGCAGCTCGGGTACCTGCTGGTGCTTTGCGGGCATTGGTTTTGTGGAGGCTGAAATCATGCGTAAGTACGGCAAGGAGTTCAACCTCTCTGAGATGTACACGGTCCGTCATGCCTGGGCGGAGAAGGTGGCTAAATTCGTGAGGATGCATGGCGGCAGCTCGCTCAGCCAAGGCGGCGAGGTGTGTGACGTGCTTTATATGATCGACAAATACGGCATGATGCCTGAAGCCGATTACAGTGGCAAAGTCATTGGCGAGGAGCGCCATGTTCATAGTGAGATGAACGAAGTCATTGCCTCGGTGGCCCGTGCCATCATCAAGAACGGCAACAAAAAGATCTCTCCCGCAGGTCCCAAGGCGATTGAAGGAGTGCTCGATGCTTATCTTGGTGTCGTTCCCGAGGAATTCACGGTTGACGGAAAGAAATATACGCCAAAGTCGTTCGCGGAGGCCTATAAGATCGATCCCAAAGATTATATCGAGATTTGTTCTTTCACCAGCGAGGAGAACTATAAGCCTTGCATGGTGGAGATTCCTGATAACTGGACCTGGACCCCTGCTTACAACATGCCTCTCGATGAGTTGATGGAGGCGGTTGATTACGCGCTTGAACATGGTTATACACTTGGCTGGGCTCAGGATGTCAGCAACAAAGGCTTCTCGGGCAAGATGGGTATCGGTATCGTCCCTGAAGACCCTGATGCTACCCTTTGGGAAGAGATTGTTCCTGAAAAGACCGTGACCGATGAGGTTCATCAAACTGCATACGACAACTGGGATGCCGGCGACGACCACAGCATGTTGGTGGTGGGTATCGCCAAAGACCAGAACGGAACGAAGTACTATAAAATCAAAAACTCATGGGGTACTGAGAGAGGACCTTACCAAGGTTATTGGTATTGCTCGGAGCAGTATCTTCGCCAATATACCATCTTCTTCACCTTGCACAAGGATGCGCTTCCCAAGGCATTGAGAGGGAAGTTGAAAGGTTAAAGGTGGATGCCGGGCTGACAAATTGATAAATAAACAAATACTAATAAACATAAACAAAAACAAATCAACAAAACTAAAACAACAATCATGAAAATCAGACATTTTCTCACTGCCGCTGGCTTGATGCTCAGCATCGTTGCCGTGGCTCAACCGCAGTTGCCTCCAAGATCAGAGGAAAAAGCAGAAGGCGAAGGTTTTAAATTTGACACCATTAAGGTGCTTCCTATCACTCCGGTGAAGGATCAAAACCAAGCTGGTACTTGCTGGTGCTATTCATCCCTGGCTTTCTTTGAGGCGGAACTGCTTCGTATGGGCAAACCCGAGTATGACTTCTCAGAGATGTACATTGTTTACAAGACCTATCTTGACCGTGCTGAGGCGGCTGTCCGCACCCATGGTGATGTCTCCTTCTCTCAAGGAGGTTCCTTCGGTGATGTCCTTTATGCCATCAGACACTATGGCCTCGTCCCTGACGTGGAGATGCCTGCCGGTGCCATGCATGGTGACTCTCTGTCCAACTTCAGCGAACTCTCAGCCGTGACCGACCCATACGTGGAAGGTGTCATCAAGAGTCGTAAGATCCAAATGGATGCCGACGGCAACCCGCTGTGGAAGAAAGGTTTAGCTGGTATCTATGATGCCTACCTCGGCGTGCCTCCGACCGAATTCACCTACAATGGCAAGAAATATACTCCTATGAGCTTTGCCGAGTCCACAGGCCTCAACATGGATGACTATGTCAACTTGACCTCTTTCACACATCATCCTTTCTATGAGCCTTTCGTGATTGAAGTGCAGGACAACTGGCGTTGGGGACAGGCGTTGAACCTTCCCATCGACGAGTTCATGCAGGTCATGGACAATGCCATCGAAAACGGCTATCCGATTGCTTGGGGTTCTGACGTGAGTGAGGCTGGCTGGCTCCGTGGCAAGATGTCCGGTATCGCCGTGCTTCCTGACCTTGAAGCCAAGGAAAAGGACCTTCAGGGAAGCGACATGGCTCACTGGATGGGATTGAGCGCTGCTGACCGTAGAAAAGAAGCTCAGAATCAACCCACTCCCCAACGTTGGGTCACCCAGAAAGAACGCCAAATCGCTTACGACAACTATGAGACGGGCGATGACCACGGCATGTTGATCTACGGTACCGCCAAGGATCAGATTGGCAACGAGTACTTCATCGTGAAGAACAGCTGGGGCGATGCCGGCCAGTATAATGGCATTTGGTTCGTCTCGAAAGCTTTCGTGCGCTATAAGACCTTGAATATCGTGGTTCATAAGGACGCGCTGCCCAAGGATATTGCTAAGAAGCTGGGAATCAAGTAAGAAAAAACATTAAGAAGAAAACTGTTCTATTTTATTAACTAATTATCATAACTATGAAAAGACTATCATTATTAATGGCCGCTATGTTCATTGTTGGAGCGACTGCGTTTGCCCAGCCTGGTCAAGCTGTTGACCAGTACGGCAACAAAGTGGATGTGAAGGAATTGAGTGCCTCCGAAAGAGATGGCATCATGGTTCTCGAATCCAAAGACAAAGGTTACAAATTATGGTTCGACACGCGTGTGCAAGTCGATTTCGGCCATTACTTCGGTGCCCAGGATTGGGCTGACGAGATTGGCAGTGGTGCTAGCATCCGCCGTGCTCGTTTCGCCGTGAAGACCCAAATTAATAAGGACTGGTACGGCGAGGTCGATATGGAACTTGCCAATGGTTCCTTTGAGCTGAAAGACGCTATCGTCCGCTACACTGGACTGAAAGACTGGCAGTTCAGCGTCGGTAGCATGAAACCCGACTTCTCCATTTCGCGTAACTCCTCCTCCCGTTACCTTATGTTCATGGAACGCCCGATGGTGGTCAACGCTTTTGCTCCCAGCCGTCACTTAGGTATCTATGCGAAGTACAACAACAAGATGTTCTTTGGTAGCGCCAGCATCCTCTTCCAGGAGATTGAAGGTCAAGAGACCCGCGACTTCGTGGAAGCTAACAACAAGGATTATGGCATGGATGAAGGCCTTTCCTACCTTGGTAAGGTCGTGGTTCGTCCCGTCAATGAGGATGACTATGGCATCCATATCGGTGGTGCTTTCATGTATGACCAACCCAAGACCTCCGATGAAAAAGCTGGTAAGACTCCCTTCTTGCGTTACAGCTGCCGTAATACCACCAACATCTCCCGCAAAAAGTATATTGACACGGACGATATCCAATATGCCGACCATGCTCTTGTCGCCACGGCTGAACTCGCTGGCCATTATAACGGTCTCCGTGTTGAAACCGCTTGGATGTCGAACTGGACGTACTTAGATGCAGATCATGCCCTCGACAAACCTTATCATTTCCAAGGCTGGTATGCTGAATGCAGCTACCTCCTCTTAGGTGGCAAGCAGACCTACGACTCGGGTAGTGCCAAATTTAACCGTGTTCGTTGTGGTCGTACCTGGGGCGATTTGGAACTTGCTCTCAAGTATGAATACCTTGACATGAACGACTATAATAACCGTGCTGCTGACCAAGCTATCTTCGGCGGTTCCGCTGAACTCTATGGTGCTGGCCTCAATATCTACCTCGGCAAGAATACCAAGGTCGCCCTCAACTACCAGTATGTCAACAACGACCGTTATGCCAACGGCAAAGGCAAACTCATGTGTGGTCAGGATGCCTCTGGAAATGCCACCAATAACTTTATGAATGTGGATGCTGCTTCCGGTGACGCCGGTGTCAACTACCACATGCTGCTGGCTCGTTTCCAAGTCGCCTTCTAAAAAAACTTATTGTCTAATTATCTATAAAAAGAATTTAATATGAAAAAGATATTATTTGCAGCATTAGCTCTGCTCGTTGTGATGGCTTCCTGCGTGAAAGATGAGCCATACTATGGAATCACTATCTCGGGCCTCTCGTATAACCCCACCGCCATGACCGATGTCAATGATGTGACTGTTACCGCTGACATCGCTAGTTTCTATGATTTTAAAGCCACCCTTTGCTACACCTTAAATGAAGTTGAAAAGATCAACGAGGTTCCCATGACCTTGGATGATGCTACCAAACTTTACACTGCTGTCATTCCAGCTCAACCGAACGACACCAAGGTGGTGTTTTTCGTCAAAGCCGTTTCTGAAAAAATGGAAGTTAAATCGGAATCCAAGGATTACACTGTTGGTGCGGTTCTTCCGGATTATAGTGTGATCGTTCTGAATGAATTGAATGGCGATCAAAAGTTCATTGAGGTTTACAACCAGGGTGAATATGATTTGCCACTGAATGGTATGACCATTAAGAAAGATGACGATAAGATCATTTGGACGGGTACTGAAGCCGTTGTTGCTCCCGCTCATGGATACGTCGTTTTGGTTAGCGACAAAAACGATGGCGTGGATCCGGATGATCCTTTCACTTTCGCTGGCGGTCTTTCACCGAAAAAGACTTTAAAGATAGAACTTATTATGCCTGATGGGAGCATCAGAGACGTGTTTACAAGAGGGACTGACGAGAATTGGGGAACGACCATCACTGATGTGTCGCCTAATTCCTATGCTCGCATCCCCGATGGTGGCGAATGGAAACTGACCGAACCAACTCCAGGTACTGCTAATCCTGCTACGGGTGATCCCATCCCACAGGACTAATCTCGTAAGGGCGGACTTATAGGTCCGCCCTTATATTACCCTTTTATACACTGTAATCATTAAAACAATAAACTTCTAGATATCTTCCAATGGCAAAAGAAGAAATGAAAATCGGCGAAGTGTCAAAGCCGAGATTTGAGTTCCGCTCCTTCGGACAGTGCTTCTGCGAAGCACACAAACGCATGGCCCGCCTCTCCGCACCTGTCCCCGAGAAGGTTTGGGAGCGCCTCAGCGACGAGATTTATATCATCTCCCGCAAAAACGACATCAACAACACTAAGATCCGCGATGGCAAGATGGACATCAAGACCTTCGTTCAATCTGTGGATGGCCTCGAGCAATGGAACCCCCTCATGAAAGGTGAGTTCCCCATCAGCCGCGAAGTCCTCGAGAAAGAAGTGTTCCCCGCCTTCATGGTGGAGATGCCCGCCCTGACCAAGGACACTTATACCTACGACGAGTTCATCGCCATGGTGAAGGCTAACCCCGACCTGGCCGCCGTGCGCGTCCATAAACGCCGCTTTGGCTATATGGTCAACGACACCATCTGTGAGTTCGGTGAAGTCCTTATCAACGGTGCTAAAGTGGTGACCATCAACTCGGAATCCACTGAGATTGAAGACATCAAGAAAACTATCAAAGACGTGGGTCTCGAAGGTGTCGAGAACATCAACTACCTGCAAGCCATCAAACGTGTCATCGGCATGTCCGACAAACCGCTGGCTAATGAATGACATTCGTATTTATTTGAAAACGACAGATTATGGCACAAGAAATAGAAAAAAAGTTTTTGGTGAAGGGCGACTTTAAAGCTGAGGCTTTCAAGGCGACTCGTATCACCCAAGGCTACCTCTCCAGCGTGCCGGAACGTACCGTCCGCGTGAGAGTGAAAGGCGACAAGGGCTTCATCACCATCAAAGGCATCGGCAATGCCTCGGGTGCAGCCCGCTTCGAGTGGGAGAAGGAGATCCCCGTCGAAGAAGTGCAAAGCCTTCTTGAGATCTGCGAACCAGGTGTGATTGACAAGACCCGCTATCTCGTCAAGAACACCGATGGTAAACACACTTGGGAAGTCGATGAGTTCTACGGCGACAATGACGGCCTCACCGTCGCTGAAGTCGAGCTCACCGATGAGAACGAACCCTTCGACAAGCCCGCCTGGCTCGGAGAAGAGGTTACTGGCGACCCCAAGTACTTCAACTCCATGTTGATGAAAAACCCCTATAAAAACTGGAAATAATGGGATAAGGGACGAAGGACCCCGTGTCCTGCGTCCCTTCTACCGAGATTGAACCCCTAACGGGGTATCTCTATCTCCCTCTAAATTCTAAATTCTCTTCTACCGAGATTAAACCCCTAACGGGGTAGTTCTTTGGCTCTCGAATCTCCTTCTACCGAGATTAAACCCCTAACGGGGTAGTTCTTTGGCTCTCGAATCTCCTTCTACCGAGATTAAACCCCTAACGGG
>JAEEII010000037.1 GCA_016281295.1 Bacteroidales bacterium | reverse complement strand
TGCTTTCCTACAGATATTCCTCTCTTCATCGGTAATGCCTGTTGTTCCTTGAGCAAATGAGTCGAGCACGGGATCCATCAGCGACTCTACACTTTTAGCGGCATCGAGGATGTCGTTGTATCGCTTGGGGCGCTCCTCTGGTTTCAAAAGAAAAGCAGGGTTATTGAAAATGCGTGCATAGCCCCTCAGCACGTTGATGGGCGACTTCAGCTTCTGCTGAATCGTACTGACGAAGGCACGGCGGATGGCCTGCCCTGCCTCCGTGCTGCGGCGAGCCTCCTGCAACAGGAGGAACTGCTCTTTCAGCCGGCGGTTTTTCTTGTAGCGATAGACGAGGTTGCCTATGAGCAGGGCGATGATAGCCACGGCCATTATGCTGACTATCACCAATTGCTTGCTTTGTAACTCGGCCTTTTCCTGCTCGGCCTGAAGCAGGTCGATATCATGGGCCATATCTGCCAACTGTAACTCCAGTGTCTCTCGGTCATCGGCAAGAACAAGACTGTCTTTTAGCTCCGTGGCACGTAAGGCCCGCTCCCAGTCACCCATCTGCTCATAGATGTCGATGCGTAACTCTGTAGCCGCCAGCGGCACATCGAGGGAATCGCACCAGGAGAGGGCTTGCTGATAGTCGTTCTCCATGAGGCTGTGGCACACCATCACCTGTTGCAGGTTGGCAGCATTAAACTGTGCAGGCAGATTCTGGCGAATGCTGTCATACTTAGAGAAATAGCGGTAGAAAGCCTCACGATCGTCCATCTTGTTGGCGATGATACAGCGATAGCCTAACACACCGCTCTCGTACATCGGGTTCACAAGCATCTGCTGTGGCAGGCTGTCAAGACATGCCATAGCCTCGGCAGGGCGCTTGAAACTGAGCGACTGCGCCAGCGAGAGGTAGGCGTTGAACACTGCCACAGGCTCCTTCTCAACGTCGATGCCCTGCAAAGCACGCCGGAAGAACTTCTCGCCCATCTCTGGCTGGTTGCGGCCATTATAGAAAAAGCCCAGTCCCATGTTCGAGATGTAGAGATACTGTTCGTGATGATGCTCTTCAATATGCTCAGTGATGTGATGAATTTCGGCGAACGCACGATGGAAACGTTTGTGGTTCACCTCATATATCACGCGGTTCATCCACGTGCGATAGTATTTATCCCAATCTTGGCGCTTCTCCAAATAGTCCACAAACGTCTGGTGCGCCTCGTAAAAGTCCGAGTCGCTGCCCCTCATCTGTGCCTCATTTATACGCTGCACCATTGCCATCTCCTGCTCCGGGGGCTGTTGCTGCTTCTCTTTTCCCCCAGGCTTCTGCTGGGCAGTAAGTGTTACGCTTACCACCAACAGTGCTACGAATAATAATACAATCTTTTTCAAAACAAATATTTATTGTTAGAGTTTGACTATTCTTAGTCCATAAATATTTGCAAAGATAGAAAAAAATCCTTAATCAACAATGTCCCGAATGCCTAGTGTATTCAGTTTTTGCATATTTTGAAACAATTATTGCATATTTTGAAAGTCTATCCGCCGATTACTTCGACGTCTCGCGTATCCAGGCTATTACAGACTGCCCCATGCGTTGCTTGAAAGCAAGGCTGAAAGTGCTGTAACTCCGGTAGCCGCTTTCGCTGGCCAGTTGCTGGGCAGAGATGTTTTGCCCTGAATCGGCAGCCTTGCGATAGAGACTCAGGAAGTGGTTGATGCGCAGATTGTTGATATATGCATTGTAAGTGATGCCTTGACGGGAGAAATACTGGCTGAGATAGAAGCGGTTGGTGCCAACGGCCTGAGCCAGCTGGAGAAGGGTCAGGTCGTGCTTTAAGTAAAGCTGCGTCGACACGCAGCACTTCACCAGCTGTTCTTCGATATTATTAGACGAAATGGATGATGCCTGTTTTTCCTGTGCCGGGAAGTCAGGCTCTTGCGTCCCTTCGGAAGCAAGCGGCAATCCGATTGCTCGGGACGTCTCAGGGACAGAAGGGCTATACGCTTGCTCCACGATGCCGTTCTCCACCAATTGCGGCAACGTCTCCACTCGCCACAGCAGAAGACAGAAAAGGGCGAAACCGATGAACTGCACGATATAGTTAATCATCAAGTTGTTGCTATCCAGCCCATAAATGATGATAAATATCAGGATGACAATGTCAAGCACATGGCTCACCCACACCTCCTTATGCTCCAGGTCGGCATAATTGTCGCGCAGCCACCGCCCGTATTGCCTCACGGCAAACACCATATAAACGCTAAAGACAGCGTAGAGCAGTATGGCGAATGCGATGGCTATGCGCAGGAGATGACCGCTGGGGTAGGCAATGCTCATCAACAGCAGTATAGCGTACGGTATCGTGGCCGCAATGAAAGGCCAGATGGGTCGCTTGCGGTCTTGCAGCATGGAAAGCAGCGTGCCGGCAATGGTGGTGAGCAGCGTCACGCTGTCGAACGTAGCAACCACTATATAACTTGCAGAATAGATGTCGCCCGAATAGATATAGAAAAGCAGCCACCAGATATGACTCAAGAATGATACGGCAAAGAATGCCGCAGCCCAACGGCGCAGTCGCACCGGCGGCGTAACGTCGGCCACAAAGGCATTGCCCTGGCGCATGCAGAGGTAGATGCAGGCAATGAAAGTTGATATCATCGTCCCGCCATAGATTACGAGAAAAAATAATACCTCAGTAGATATTTCTCCGATAAACATGGGTCGATATTTTGAATTTGTGTCTTTTGACAGTGCAAAAGTACAAAAAAATTCGGAAATGTTTTCCGATTTGTAAGAAAAAAAATAAACTCTGAGGTTGGAATGTCGCTGAGAGTGTCTCCGCCCAGGCTATCGCTAAGCGGTCATACTGTGGCTCCACCGTCAGGTCTTTTTGGTCTGCGACGCGCCGCAGGCTGCTATCATCTCTCACGCGCGTGCGCGCGTATATAATAGGTAAAAAAAGGCGCTACAAGCGCTACTTTTGGGGTTAAATCACTGGCTTGCAGCGTATTGTCTGTAGCTACAAGCCTTGAAAACGCGCTACTTTAGTAGCTACAGGTCGATATATCGACTTTGCCGTGTGTAACATGGGGAATGTTACACACGGCAAAGTCTGTGGGAAGAGCCTGGTGGAAACCAGCGTTCGTTTTTCTCCAAACGGCGTTAGTATTTTCGCAAATAGCGTTCGTATTTCTCCAAACGGCGTTCGTATTTTCGCAAACGGCGTTAGTATTTTCCCAAATAGCGTTAGTATTTTTCCGAACGGTGGCGCCTTTTGCTTGAATTCTCTAGAGAATTTAGCGGAAAAGGACAGTGGCAGATGCTGTAGCTACTATGGTAGCGCGAAATGGAGGCCGGTAGCTACCGATAATTGTCTGCATTTCAGCTGGTTTAGTGCTAATGTAGCGGGTGTAGCCCGCTTTTTCGCCCTATATTACGCGCACGCGCGCGTGAATGCATAGTCCTACGCTTTGTGGCAATAGGACTTCAGCCAGAAGGGGACTTCAGTTGTCGTACCCCCCTGTCATGGGGCTTTCCGCCCTGGAGTCTTCTGCCATCCAGCGGGGGTTCACCCGTCAGGCTGGACTTTGCTCGGCTTTCAGTCGCCGGTATCTTCTTCGGGACGGTCTTCCTCGATGACGAGGTTGTCGATGATGAAGTTTTGGCGCTCCATGGTGTTCTTTCCCATGTAGTATTCCAGCAGCTTCTGCACCTGGTCGGTCTTGTGGAGTGTGACCTGCTCCAGGCGTATGTCGGGCCCGATGAAACCGGCAAATTCTTCGGGCGATATCTCTCCCAGTCCCTTGAAGCGGGTAATCTCCGGGTCGGGTCCCAGTTCGCTGATGGCCTGCAGGCGCTCCTCTTCACTGTAGCAGTAGCGAGTGATGAAATCGCTTTTTGCCGTGGTCGTTTGGCTGTTTGCACGCTTGATGTCCTCTTCTGCAAGCACGGCTTTCTTCTTTATTTTCGTTCGGCGGTTGCGCACGCGGAACAGTGGTGTCTGCAGCACGTAGACATGACCCTTGCGGATGAGCTCTGGGAAGAACTGCAGGAAGAAGGTGATGATGAGCAGGCGTATGTGCATGCCGTCGACGTCGGCATCGGTGGCCACGATGACCTTGTTGTAGCGCAGGGTGTCGAGGCCCTCCTCTATGTCGAGGGCAGCCTGCAGGAGGTTGAACTCCTCGTTCTCGTAGACCACCTTCTTCGTGAGACCGAACGTGTTCAGGGGTTTTCCTCTCAGCGAGAAGACGGCCTGTGTGTTCACGTCGCGGCTCTTGGTGATTGATCCGCTGGCTGAGTCGCCCTCGGTGATGAAGATGCACGACTCCTCCTTGCGGTCGTTCTTCACGTCGCTGAAATGTATGCGGCAGTCGCGCAGCTTGCGGTTGTGCAGATTGGCCTTCTTGGCGCGCTCGCGTGCCAGCTTAGTGATGCCGGCCATGGCCTTTCGCTCTTTCTCGCTCTCCTGTATCTTGCTTAGCATGGCATCGGCCACTTCCGGGTTCTTGTGCAGGTAGTTGTCCACTTCGGTCTTGATGAAGTCGCCCACATATTTGTTGATGCTGGGAGGCGGCGGCGTGTCGCCGGGCGAGCCGACCACGACGGGGGCCATGGTGAGCGAGCCGAGCTTGATTTTCGTCTGGCTCTCGAACATGGGTTCCTCCACGTTTAGGGCGATGGCGGCCACGATGCCCGTTCGTATGTCGCCATACTCGAAGTTCTTCTGGAAGAACTCCTTGATGGTCTTGGCGATGTGCTCCTTGAAGGCGCTCTGGTGGGTGCCGCCCTGCGTGGTGTGCTGTCCGTTGACGAAGCTGTAGTATTCCTCGCCATACTGGTTGGCATGGGTGAAGGCTATCTCTATGTCCTCGCCCTGCAGGTGGATGATGGGGTAGAGCGGGTCGCTGGTCATGCGGTCTTTCAGCAGGTCCTCCAGTCCCCGGCGTGAGAGGATGCGCCGCCCGTTGTACATGATGGCCAGGCCGATATTCAGATAGGTGTAGTTGCGGAGCATGTTTTCCACGATTTCATCGTGGAACTGGTAGTGCTGAAACAGCGTGTCGTCGGGCTGGAAGAAGATGTAGGTGCCGTTCTCGTCGCTGGTCGGCTCGGTAACGTCGCTCACGAGCTTCCCCCGTTCGAATGCCGCCCTGCGCACCTGTCCGTCGCGATAGCTGTGCACCTCGAAGCGGGTGCTCAGCGCGTTGACGGCCTTCACGCCCACGCCGTTGAGTCCTATCGACTTCTTGAAAGCTTTCGAGTCGTATTTGCCGCCGGTGTTCAGCACGCTCACGGCGTCGATCATCTTCCCCTGAGGAATGCCGCGGCCATAGTCGCGCACGCTGACGCGCAGGTTGTCCTCCACGTTCACCTCTATGCGGTCGCCGGCGTGCATCTTGAACTCGTCTATCGAGTTGTCGATGACCTCCTTGAGCAGCACGTAGATGCCGTCCTCGGCCAGCGAGCCGTCGCCCAGCCTTCCTATATACATGCCCGGGCGCAGGCGTATATGCTCCGTTCCCGTCAGGGTGCGTATGTTCTCGTCGCCATAGTCGGCTGTCACGGGGGCCTGTCCCTCTGTCAATTTCTGTTCTTCTGCCATCGTTGTCCGTGAAGGTTTTTATTTTCAGCGCAAAGTTACGTATTTTTTTGGAAAAACGTGAAGAAATATCGTCCTTTTTTTCTTCATTCTTTCGTTCTAGTGTTTCTGGGGTGGTGCTCCAGCACCTCTCTTCGCAGTGTCTGCACGCTGATGTGGGTATAGATTTCGGTGGTGCCTATCGACTCATGCCCCAGCAGCGCCTGTATGACGCGGAGGTCGGCTCCGCCTTCCAGCAGCGCTGTGGCAAAGGAGTGGCGCAGGGTGTGGGGCGAGATGGTCTTCCTGATGCCCGCCTCCTCGGCCTGACGTTTCAGCATGATGAGAATCATGGTGCGCGTCAGGTGGGCGCCCCGCCGGTTCAGGAAGACATAGTCCTCTTCTCCGGGCTTTATTTTCAGCTGGTTGCGCCAGGGCAGGTAGTTCTCTATCTCGTGGAGCGCCTGGTCGGAGATGGGCACCAGCCGCTCTTTCGACCCCTTTCCCAGTATGCGCAGGTATTTCTCCTTCGCGAAGAGCTGGCTCCACTTCAGCGTCACCAGCTCGGTGACGCGCAGCCCGCAGGAGAAGAGCACCTCGATGATGGCGCGGTTGCGGTGGCCTTCGGGCACGCTGAGGTCGATGGAGTCCTCCAGCTGGTCCACCTCCTGCGGCGTCAGGTATTCCGGCAGGTGCTCACCCAGCACGGGGCTCTCCAGCAGTTCCGTAGGGTCTTGCTCCAGATAGCCGTCGAGCACCAGGTAGCGGTAGAAAGAGCGCACGCCGCTGAGGATGCGGCACTGCGAGCGCGGCCCGATGCCGATGTCGTGCAGTCCGGCGGCGAAGTTCTGCAGATCCTCCAGCTGTGCCTCCGTGGCGCTCTTCCCCGTTCCCTTCAGGAAGTTCAGCAGTTTCTCCAGGTCGCGGTGGTAGGCATCGAGCGTGTTGGCCGACATCGAGCGCTGCAGCTTCAGGTAGCGCATGTAGCCCCTCACCATCTTCTGTGTTGTCTTGTCCATACTCATCGGCGGCAAAGTTACGAAAAGTCGAGCGTAAAACAAAAGAAACTCATTTCTTTTTTTTGCCGAGACGGAGTAAGTTCACCATTTTAATGGCAAAGTTCGAAAAAAGCTTGTAAAAGCGAAGCGATTTTGGAAGATTAACGCAATTCGGCCTAAGATAAAGGCAATACAGGGAATAACGAGGAAGTTCAAATTTGGGTTAAATGCAAATTGGCGAGGATTGGTGAAGGAGATAGGTTGCCAAGTCGTAACCCGTTCTTATTCCGCAAACTGCTACATTTTGCATAGCGATGGATGCCAAAAGAAATAGTAGTTTTGCAGCCAAAATTAAAAATGGAGTAAGAGACATGAGAAGTACTTTTACATTCTGTTCTATGTGAACAAGAGTAAGGAGAAGGGAGAGACCACGAGACTGAGTGTCTCGGGGAGGGTACCATGGTGTGGTGCCTGTGATGGGTAAGGTTACGATTCCCGCCTAATTGCCCAACCCTCCGGCCACGGAGCTTTGATACAGCACATTTTTGTCATTAACTCTTGGAATGCATCTCGATAGTTCACGCGAATGCGTTCATAAATCTGCTTGGGAGTCATAATTTATAAGGTCTTTCCCAATTCTTCTTTTAGTATGTCCAATGCATAGACAGCCCCTTGATAATACAAACCGGTGCTGGGCCTTTCAATTTTTTTATAGGTATTCGAATCATATACAGTATCTAAGGCCTGTTCCATAGACATTCCATAATCATCCATCAGCATGATTACCAGTTCGTTCGTCAAACATTCTATCTGAAATTGGATATCTTGTTCTTCCTGTTTATTCATCGTTTTCTATTTTATGAAGTAATCTGATAGCTCGCTTTGTTCCGAAGAAAAACTGAAAAGTAGGACGAACAAAAGACAACTGCCTAATCAGCTCGTCCATTTGGATATATTGCAATTGGTAGCGGCTGATTTGCAGACCGACCTTATCATCAGCTATTGGCCCATATACGATATCATAGTCGTGGGCTTGTTTATCAGTTTTGTTTCTCCTATTCATCATAATAAACTCTGCCCATTCTTTCGAATATCCTTCAAACACCTTGACTTTCATCGTGGTATGATTCTTAAGAATGTCTTCGTCAAACTCAAATGTCGTCAGTGTAGCTTTGCCGGACTCTTCTCTGTCTACGGTTCGCTCTGCCATCATTTGTGCTTGGTTGCGGTCTGCACTCAAATAGAATCCCTGACCGAAGTCCTTTCCTTTGCGACCTCGTTTCAAATCAATTGTCTCGATACTGACATTTGAGCCATGATATAGTTTCATAAGACCAACGCCCCTCCATGGCGGTTACAAACGATTGTTATATCCTCAACCGCATCTTCTATCGACTGTGTATGTTCTATGTCATAGTGCTTGGTCAGGAAGTCCAACCCTTTATACTGGCGTAAATACTGGTAGGCCTTAGCGTTTGTTAACGAGAACTGTTTGGCAAAGGCTCCAATGACACATACTAGATATTCAACGATGTTTGACTGTTCTTTCGACATACTCAAATTGTTTTCTCGGTTGCAAAGATACAAATTTATAAGGATAATACAAAGTAAAATGGCATTTTTCTTAAACGATGAATACATCAAATAGATGGCTCCTCACGTTACTACCATCATCCTTCTCTATGAATACTAAGCTCTTATAATGTTTCTGTTTTTATTCAAAAAAGATGATAGAATGCCATTATCTAATTCGTTATGTCTTGTAGAATATAAGCACAATTCGGGAAAAATTCAATAAAACTGTGTTAAAAAATCATGATCCCAATGCCATTAGGAATAGTAAGATTAAGATAATCCAGGCGATTACCCTTAAGCATGACCCCCAGCCATCAAGCAGCAACTCGAAAATGGCTCCAATACCTTTGAATAGCCAACCTAAGATTCCACCACCAGTGAAGACAGCGAGTATGACCACAATGAGTCCGATAATAATCAATATCTCCATCTACACGTTTTTACTAAATCCCCAACCAGTTTTTGAAAACCAGTTGGGGACAAATCGGATGATTAGACTTTCTTAATATCCCACCACGCTTGTGAATAAGCATCCTGCGCCTGCTTGTTGAAGCCAGCAGCCTTTATAGCCGCCTTAATCTTGTCAGGATCGCAAGAACTCAACGGAGTTTCAACTGTCAGCGTTGTGCCTTTTGGCATATCGCCAAACTTCTCTTTCGATGTGATTTTGAACTTTGTCATAACTCTTTTTGTTTTAGATAATTGTTATTTCTTGCGGATTCCTCCGCTGTAATCTCGTATATATACATATCGGTCTGTATAGACCTCAATATCCTTTCCGTTACTTGCAAGTAGTAAGTCAAGAATATGATTGCCGTTGAAGTCACAAACCCTACTCCAACTACTTGCACCTATTGAGCAACGTTGCAATTCCTTATCGTTATTCGGATTGATGCGATATAGGAAACCACCACTTTTTACCGTTTGTGCCATAAACTAAATGATTTTGTCAATTATAGATTGTTGAATTTCTAACGCTAACTTGTATCGTTCTTTCCATTGAACCACAATATCCTTTTGAGGATTATTATACCATTTTTTCCCTAATAATGATATTGATAGAGACGGTTTTGTTATGGGTGAATTGATTTTCCAATCTTTATAATTTTTACATATTGCTTTGAATAATGGCTTCCAATTTCCAACAAAAACTTCTTTGTTTGAGGTATTATTGATATTGCATAAAAACACCTTAAAGGTTCCGTTCTGAATCTGTATGTGAGATTCTACTGTATGGGTATTATCCTCCCAATAGTTCAGATAGTCTATTAGTGCCGTTCCGCGTGTTTCATTGATTGCAGTTTTGCCACACGGTTCAATATCCATCTGTTGGAGTATAATTCCAAGAAAGCACTTTTGGAAAATCGTTTCCAAGTTGTTTTGTCCTATAAAATCTGCAAACTGACCTTTTGCCTTTCCGAATTGTTTGTCTTCTTTTCTTTTTGATCCGTCTGTAAATACGTTGGGATATGATTGCGAATTATCCAAGAAGTCAATTAGGGCGGTATCTAATGCTTTTATACAATCATGATATTCGTGGATGAAAATGATGTCCTTTGTATCTTCTTTTGCATGGTTCAGAGCACTTTCAATATAACCTGCTAATTGTCCGTATGTAGTGCAATGCCATACGTCATTTTCGCATCGTGGTTCCTCCGAAATCAAAGATAGCAGACAATACTTTTTTTCACAACCGATTGCTATCTCTTTGAGAGTATCAACGTAATCGTCAAACTGCCTTTCACGTTGTGACGATTTGACTTTATTCTCAATAACCCAATATGCCTTTCCCGTTTTTTCGTTTTCCGTTACTATCAATATGTCAAAATGATGGTTCTCAACACTTACATTGATTGTATTGAAAGTCGTTATTGACTCACCAAATATCTGACAAAGCAATTTAGATTTTTCCTTTTTGTCAAAAGCAATGCAGTTTTCAGATAGCATCCACCCAATAACGGCTGAATGCACCTTTTCCATGTCTGCAAGTCCTATTGCTTGAAAGAAGTTCGGTTTCATAACGATACTGTTGTGCGCACCGTATTACCAATGCTCAATTAACCACGATTTCAGAAAAATGCTATAAAGCACATATATGACAATGCACCACAAAAGTATCTTCAATAATCTTACTAATCCTGACCTTAATATATATGTAGAACCAAACAAATTTAGCTTTTTTAATTTCTTTATTTTGCAACCCTCAAAGGCATCGCCTGCAATTTCATCAATATGAGAAGGAATAAGTAGCTCTCGAAGTGATTTGCAATTCTTAAAAGCTTTCCATTCGATAATTTTGAGGTCATCTGGAAGATTTACAGAATTAAGGGAGGAGCAATTTTCAAAAGTTGATTTCTTAATCCGTTTTACCTTTGAAGGGATTATTATTGACTTTAAGGATTTACAACCCTCAAATGCCGATTCTCCGATGGTTGTTACACTATCGGGAATAGTTATTGATTTCAATGATTTGCAATATTCAAATGCTGATTCTCCTATTGTGGTTACACTATCGGGAATTTCTATTGATTCCAGATGTGTATTATTACAAAACTTGAAATCTTCTATTTCTTTTGTTCCAACAGGTATTTTTATAGTTTTTAAGGTGCTGATAGTATTTTGTTGGATTTGCTTATTTTTCTTATAGGCCTTGTCGGAAACTTCAATGTTTTTATACGGGAAATACTTAATTAATTCATCTTTTAAAAATCTTGATTTCTCTGATAAATAGATTTTAAGGTTGGGGCAATCTTTAAAAGCATCTTCTTCAATGGTCGTTACGCTTTCTGGAATAACGATTGATTTTAAGGATTTACATCCATTAAAAGCATCACTTCCTATATGTGCTACACTTTCTGGCATATTAATCGATACAAGAGATTCGCAATCAGCAAAAGCGCATGTTTCTATATTTGTTATGCCATTTGGCAAATTAACAATTTTCAATGATTTACAGCAATAAAAGGTATGATTTTCAATGGTCGTTACATCATTTGGTATATTGATTGATTCAAGTGATTCGCAACCTGTAAAAGCACTTTTCCCAATAGATGTTACACTTTCTGGTATATTAATTGATTTAAGAAAGTTACAACATGAGAATATATTAAATATTGATAATCAATCATTTACACTTTAAACGGTAGAAAAGTGGATTTGGGGTATAGAATGTTCAAAATGATGAAGCAGATTTAACGTATTTAACTTTTGTTTAAAACACTATTTCAAAATGGTCAGGATATTGTTTAATGAAGACCAACAGAGTATTACCATTGAATTCAATAATAATAGCGGGAGATTATATAGACGTCAATTTGGCAGTTTTAGTAAGAAAGTGACGTATTGACAATTGTTTTTGGCATGTAATGGTACCTGTTATAATGACTCCTACAACTTCATGGTATATTCTTCCAATCGAAATTTCCAGTTTAATGCTTGTCGAGTACGTATAACTAAGTGTACCGAATTGATAATACATACAGTGATACTCGTCAGTAAAGATAATCAGTGCAATAGACCAGCCGTTTCCATAGATTGCCACGTTCTCCCATCGCTCTAAAACTGTCAGCCAGAGGGGCAACTCTCAAATGGGTTTGGGAAAAATCTGCAAAAAAGACATAAAAAAACTCTTCATTTTATTGGCATTCGTCTTTTTTCTCTATCTTTCCTCTATAAAAGTTTTGAGACCACACCCTTCTTTTTTGCTTACACTGCCGTGGGAGCAGTGTTTCTGGTGCCATCATCGTTAAGCATGAGCATAGTTTTTCACTGGGCGTATCTCCTCCCAGTGTTCTCTTA
>JAEEII010000316.1 GCA_016281295.1 Bacteroidales bacterium | reverse complement strand
TGTATGCCGCGATGTGCGGAGTCCAATTCACTAACGTAAATTGGACCGCTCCGGTTGGAGCATACAGATTTGATACGCCAAATATGTATGCCGCGACGTGCGGAGTCCAATTCACTAACGTAAATTGGACCGCTCCGATTGGAGCATACAGATTTGATATGCCAAAACTGTATGCTGCGGAATATAGCAATTGATTTTGAATCGTATATTTGATTCATGCTGTTAGAAGACTTTCATTTTGACCAATGATAGTATTTTTTGATACAGAAGTTAGCGTCCAAAGCAAAAAGGCTGTGGATTTTGGAGCGATAAGAGAAGACGGTGCGTCTTTGCATGTTCGTTCTCAATCCGAGTTCCTTGACTTTGTATCGTCTTGTGACACCATCTGTGGCCACAACATCATTGGGCATGACTTGAAGTATGTCTCTTTGCGAAATAAACCAACCATTGTTGATACACTATTTCTCTCACCACTATTATTCTCCAAGCGTCCTTATCATCATTTGGTTAAGGATGACAAATTGCAGGTTGATGAGTTGAATAACCCTTTGAACGACGCGATGAAGGCTCGCGACCTCTTTAATGACGAAGTTGCGGCTTGGGGACAGCTATCTCCTTCTATGCAGGAGATATATTATCAATTGTTACATGACACACCGGAGTTCGGAGGCTTTTTCAAGCAAATTTCTTATATCCCATCTGCACAAAGATCTTTCTGGGGAAGGCTTTTGAATACTCAGTCTGATTTGACACAGCTGATACAGAAAGAGTATCAGGGGAAAATGTGTGGCCACGCAGATTATAATAGGATAGCAAGGCAATATCCAATAGAATTTGCTTATTGTTTGGCTGTAATTGGTGCAGATGATTTGTTTTCAATCACTCCTTCATGGGTATTGCGTAACTATCCGCAGGTGGTGAACGTGATGGGCCAACTTCGCAACCATTCGTGTGGTGAATGTGATTATTGTCGCAGACAGTTGGATGCTCATCAAGGGTTGAAGGATTTGTTTGGATATGATGAGTTTCGCACATTCGATGGAGTACCTATGCAGCAACAGGCTGTTGAAGCGGCCATCCGTGGCGAATCTTTGCTTACGATTTTTCCAACTGGAGGTGGAAAATCACTCACATTCCAGCTTCCAGCATTGATGGCTGGTCGCAATGTCCATGGTCTGACCGTGGTTATTTCGCCTTTGCAATCGTTGATGAAGGATCAGGTTGATAACTTGGCGGCACGAGGAATCAGTGATGTCGCCACCATCAACGGCTTGCTCGATCCCATCGAGCGGGCTGTCGCTATCAATCAAGTTGAAGAAGGTACAGCCAACTTGCTGTATATTGCTCCTGAAATGCTTCGTTCAAAAACCATCGAGCGGTTGCTGATGAATCGGAATGTTGTTCGTTTTGTGATTGATGAAGCGCATTGTTTCTCGGCTTGGGGGCATGATTTCAGGGTAGATTACCTTTATATTGGTGATTTTATTCGTCAGTTACAAGAAAAGAAGCATCAGGTGCAGCCCATCGCTGTCTCATGTTTTACGGCTACTGCCAAGCAGAAAGTAATCAGCGATATCTGTGACTATTTTAGGTCGAAATTGGGCTTGGAGTTAAAGGTGTTCGCTGCCAATGCGGAACGTAAGAATTTGCGTTATTCAGTTTTGCATGCCGACACGGTTGAAGAGAAATACAATCTGCTGCGCTCACTTATACTTGGTCATAATTGTCCTTCGATAGTATATGTGTCACGCACCAGGCACACTCGTGAACTGGCTGAACATTTGGTGAAAGATGGCATCAATGCACTCGCCTTCAATGGAAAGATGGATGCTGATGAAAAGGTACGCAACCAAAACGCATTTATGAGTGGAAAGACGCAAGTGATTGTAGCCACTTCTGCTTTTGGTATGGGCGTTGACAAGAAGGATGTGGGGTTGGTGGTTCACTATGATATTAGTGATTCGCTCGAGAATTATGTGCAGGAGGCAGGTCGAGCAGGACGCGACCCCAATATGCAGGCAGAGTGCTATGTGCTTTATGCCGACAGTGACCTCGACAAACACTTCATTCTCCTCAATCAGACCAAGCTTAGCATCAGCGAAATCCAACAGGTATGGAAAGCTATCAAGGACCTGACTACCAAACGTCAGCAAGTCAGTTGTTCGCCATTGGATATTGCTCGTCAGGCAGGATGGGGAGAAGATGTCATCGATTTGGAGACACGTATTCGAGCGGCTCTTGCAGCTCTTGAGGACGCAGGCTATATCTACCGTGGAAGCAATTCTCCTCATCTGTTTGCTACAAGTATTGCCGTCAAGAATATGGACGAAGCTCGTGATCGCTTGACGCGTTCACCACTGTTCGACGAAAAGACGCGAGAAGAGGCTGTACGTATAATACGCTCTTTGATTAGTTCTCGAGCCACTGCTGAAGGCAGAGGAGCAGAGGCAGAAAGCCGCGTGGACTATTTGGCCGACCGTCTGGGCTTGGACAAAGCTACAGTCATCAGGAACGTCAATCTTATGCGTCAGGACGGACT
>JAEEII010000036.1 GCA_016281295.1 Bacteroidales bacterium | reverse complement strand
GGAAAACGTATGCCGGTGGTTCTTCTTCCCGCTGGTGATGCTGTTGGCTTTTTCTTTGCCATCAGCCGCTCAGCGTGGGCGTACCACGGATATGGGTGCCATTGTGGGAGCCAAATACGCTGCCCCGTTGTGGGGAGACGCCGAAGTGGAGGTGGAAGAGGAGCTGCGTTTTGAAGGCTATCAAGGTGCCCATTTGGAACGTTGGCTCACTGGCCTTACTTTCGAGACTCCGGTGACACCAATCCCATGGTTAGGGAAGAGGCTCCATCTGGGTCTCCATGGTGGCTATGTCAGACATCACGTCGATCAAGGGTATTTCGACCATCGATGGAGGACGGGTGTTGACCTCTCGTATTACGAGACTTTCCAACGCTTCAAGTTCACTTACCGTAGCCGTTTCCTCTGCACGTTCCGCGATGAGCGTACCGGTGACTATCAGGTGAACCCCAAATGGTATTGGCGTAACAAGCTGCAAGCCACGTATCAACAAATGGGAAGCCGTTTCAAATACACCCTCTCTGCCGAGTGCTTCTGGAGGTTGCGCGCTCTTGCCAAAGATAGCTTCGTGGACCATCTGAGAACCACTTTCGCAGTGAACTACCGCCTCACCCGCCGTCAGTCCATCACTGGCTTCATCCGAATGGATAATGAACTGCAAGTCAAAAAACCCTTCGACCGTTTTTACCTCGGCTTAACCTATCAATTGAAATACTAACTCATAATTCTAAATTCATAATTCTTCATCCTCATGTCAGAATTATTAAAAAAAGGCGACAAAATAGGAAAATATATTGTTAACTCCTTTATTAAAAAAGGAGCCGCCGCTGAATCTTATACCGTATATGGCAGCGATGACCTGCTGTATTTCTGCAAAGTTTTCGATTTCGGAAGTATGTCAGCCTCCCAGCTTTTTGAAAGGAAAGAGGTCTTCGAGATTGTCTTTTGTAAAGAGCTGAATGAGGAAAAACACGACAACATCATCCGTTATGTGGATAATGGTGGGTTCCGCAAGGGCGATAAAGAGTACCATTATCTGGTGACGGAGTTCTATCAAGGGCAGCTTTTGGATGAGTCCTTGGAGAAAGACGGCGTTTTCGATTCCGAGGATGCCATGCAGATCATCCTTTGTGTCCTGAACGGTTTGATATATATGCACTCTAAAGCATTGCTTCACAACGATATCCGTCCTTCAAACATCATGCTTAAAGAGCTTGAGGATGGCATGTTGGTGCCTACTATCATCGACTTGGGGCATGTCTCTTATATGGTGATGGGTCGCCCTAATTTCTTTGTGGGTGATCTCGCGCCTTTCTTCCGTGCTCCGGAAACCTATCGTGGAATCTACACGCCGAAGTCGGATGTGTTCTCCGTGGGGGCTTTGCTGTATTATCTGTTGTTTGGGAAAGCACCTTGGGAAGTGGATTTGGCTGACTGCTATAACGATAAAAACCTGGTGAAGGCAAAAGTCAAAGAGGCCAGAAAAGCGGATTTAGTGCTCGACACCGAGGAAATACATATTCCTGACTTCTTGCAGGAAATCTTGAAAAAGGCCCTGTCGTTGCGAGTCACTTCACGTTTCTCTTCAGCGGAAGAGTTTTTCAACGCATTGGTGGAGCGACTGATTCCAGAGGAGTCCGATGTCAATTCGGGATTGACTGAGTATCAGGATGCTGATGCTGGGAAGTCTGAGTCGGAACTGCAAGGCGCGGCGCGTATTCTGTTCAAGAAAGGTTCGGGCAATGGTTTCGACCAGGTGGCTGGACGCGATGAGTTGAAGGAACAGCTTCGCAAAGAGGTGATATTCGGACTTCAAAACCCTGAAAAGGCACAGCAATACAAGTTGTTACCTGTGAATGGCATCCTACTGTATGGCCCTCCCGGATGTGGTAAGAGCCTTGTCATGGAAAGCTTCGCTGAGGAGCTGGGATTCAACTACACCATCCTGAAATCGTCGGAGTTCGGAAATATCTATCAGCCTAATGTGATCAGTAACTTGCAGCGTATCTTTGACGCTGCCTCGCTCAAAGCTCCGTTCGTGGTCTGTCTCGAAGAACTGGAATACTTGATTCCGAATCCAGGGACTGAGAACGTCACCAAGGAAAGTGTCGCCATGCTCTCGTTACTTAACGGATGCGCTCAACACGGGATTTTGCTGGTGGCGACTTCAAACCAGCCGGAGCAAATTGACCCCTTCTTGATGCGACCGGGTTGCATCGACCGTGTGTTCTTTGTTCAACAACCTGATTTTGAGGCAAGAAAGGATATCTTCAAGAAGCATCTAACCGACCGTCCATGCGAAGAGATTGATTATGAAGAACTGGCTAGGCTGTCAGAGGATTTCGTCGCGGGTGATATCACCGAGGCTGTTAACGAGGCTGCTATGACAGCCGCTTACATGGATGTGCCCATCAGCCAAAAAATCCTGATTGATGTCCTGAAATACAAAAACCCGACATACGCAACCAAGAGTAAGATTGGCTTTAAATAATGACAGGAAAAAGGAAATTGACAGCGAAAGACTTGTTGCTGGCCTATCTGGAAGCCAATGGCATTGAAACGT
>JAEEII010000315.1 GCA_016281295.1 Bacteroidales bacterium | reverse complement strand
TGGCTACGACGCTCCGTCCAGCTAGAAAAGGTCACAACCCCAAGACTGGCAAAGCCATCAAGATTGCTGCCAAGAAGGTTGTCAAATTCAAACCAGCTGCTAACATTCTGAAATAATTATTCAGAATTTTTACCAAAAAAATTGTAGAGACGTCATAACATGGCGTCTCTACGTTTTTAATTTCAACATCTCGTTCATGTCTTTTTCCAGGACACCGTTGTCAATCATCCAACGAATGGCCTCCACCACCTCCTCCTCATCATGGCCTTGGCACGCCTCTGTGGCGCCATAAACCGTCAAAGGGTGATCACGAAGCACGCTGACCAAGGTTTGGCTTATCTGCTCGTATTCTCGCGAGGCCAAGGTGCCTTGATGGTGATTCACACAAACATCACAAGCGCCACAAGGCTTACTGTGGCTTTCACCAAAATAACGAAGCAACTGCACACTCCTGCATTCTTGATCGTTGCGCACAAAATCGATGACGGCATGAATACGATCCTCCGCATCCTTCTTACGGTCGGCATAATGCTCTTTAGAAAGGGTGAAATAACGTGTGTCAATAAACTCCGTCAAAAACAGAATCTGGGGTTTTTCGTTCCGTGGCACGTAGGTCAGGAACTGATATTTCTCGAGCTTCTTCAGCATCGCAATGACCTGATCGATGCTCATCTCCGTCTTCTGCGCCATGGTCACCTCGTTGATTTTCACGAAATCCGTCAACACCCCGGGGAGTGTCCGAAGCATATATTTAATCAACACGTCAAACTGAGGATAAGCCACCTGAAACCGGTACAAGTCTTCCCTCGGGGCTTTGATCCACACCTTGGAAGGCTCATCGAAACGGTCGGAGAGCGCAATCATTCCTTCTTTTTCCAAGAGCCGCAAGGTGCTGAACACCTCCATGACCGAGAAACCATAGTTTTTGGCGAAGTCACTCAACTCAAAAGGATAGCTCATCCCTTCACCCGCCCCCACAGGAAGCTTGAAATAGTTTCCCAGCGCACGGTAAATCAACACAATTCGCTCCATTTCAGGGAAAGATTGGCGGAAGTTGTCCTCCAACTGTTTGATGTCAGCCTCCGACACCAGCAGGAAAGCCTCGGAAGGTTTCAGGTCGCGTCCTGCCCTGCCCGCCTCTTGGAAATAAGCTTCGATGCTATCGGGGAGGTCCAGATGAATCACCAGCCTCACGTCCGGCTTGTCGATACCCATGCCAAAGGCATTGGTGGCCACCATGACCTTCACACGCCCTCTCACCCACTGCTCTTGGCGCTCGTCACGCGTCTTGGCATCCAAACCCGCATGGTAACAAGTGGCGGAGATACCCACCGAGGTAAGCCACTCCGCGATGACCTGTGTCTTTTTCCGATTCCTGACATAAACGATGGCGCTGCCTTCCCTCATGGCATGAAGCTTACGGTACAACATACCGTACTTATCAGGTTCATGGTTCACATTATAAATGACATTCTTGCGCTCGAAACTGCTTTGGAACACATTCTTTCGCTTGAATCCCAACCGGAACTGGATGTCATCCACCACCTTAGGCGTAGCGGTTGCCGTCAATGCCAATACAGGTGTATAAGGCAGATAAGGACGGATGTCGGCGATCTTCAGATAAGGAGGACGGAAATCATATCCCCACTGCGAGATACAATGCGACTCATCAACTGCCAACAGGCAGACTTTCATCCGTTTGACAGCCTCAATAAACTGTTCAGTCTGAAGCCGTTCAGGCGACACATAGAGGAACTTAAGCCGCCCAAAGACCGCCTGGTTATAGGCCAGCTCCACCTGGTCAGGATGCATGCCCGAAAACACTGCGGCAGCAGGGATCCTCCTTTGCACTAAATGCGCCACCTGATCCTTCATCAAGGCGATGAGCGGAGTCACCACAATACAAATCCCCTCCATCGCCATGGCAGGCACCTGAAAACAAATCGACTTGCCACCTCCAGTGGGTAGCAACGCCAAAGTGTCTTGACCCGACACCACCGCATCCACGATATCCTCTTGTAAAGGACGGAAAGAAGGATAACCCCAATACTGTCTCAATACCGAACGGGTACGCTCACTCATTTTATAGTTAAAAATTTTCTCCAAAGATAGAGATTAAATTCAACATAACAAGTTTTTTTTTCAAAATAAAGATTTTTTTTATCTTTGTCGTTTAATACAAACGTAAAACTACGATTGTCAACATGCAAAGTATCAGAAACATAGCCATCATTGCACACGTCGACCACGGCAAGACCACTTTGGTTGACCGCATCCTCTACCAATCCAAACTTTTCAAAGAATCCGATGAAACCCCAGGGCAACTCATCCTCGACAACAATGATTTGGAACGCGAACGAGGCATCACTATCCTGTCGAAAAACGTATCTGTAAGATATAAGGATGTGAAAATCAACATCATTGACACTCCAGGCCACGCCGACTTCGGTGGTGAAGTGGAACGAGTGCTAAATATGGCAGACGGTGTCCTTTTGCTGGTTGACGCTTTTGAAGGCCCCATGCCTCAAACCCGTTTTGTCTTGCAGAAAGCCATCGAGCTTGGGTTAAAACCCATTGTGGTCATCAACAAAGTCGATAAGCCCAACTGCCGTCCCGACGAGGTGCAAGAAGCAGTGTTCGACTTGATGTTCAACTTAGGCGCCACTGAAGATCAGCTGGACTTCCCCACGGTCTATGGCTCCTCAAAACAAGGCTGGATGTCGGATGACCCCAACAACGTCACCAGTGACGTCTCCTACCTGCTTGACAAAATCATCGATACCATCCCTGCCGCCAAATACGAGGAAGGCACACCTCAAATGCTCATCACCTCGCTCGACTACAGCTCATACGTAGGCCGTATAGCCGTGGGTCGTCTGAAACGCGGCACCTTGCAAGCCGGCCAAAATGTATCGTTGGTAAAACACGACGGAAGTGTTGTTAAATCAACCATTAAAGAACTTTATACTTTCGAGGGTTTGGGCAAAGAGCGCACCAAGAAACCCATTGAGGCAGGCGACATCGTAGCGTTGATGGGTTTGGAAGACTTCGAGATTGGCGACACCGTTGCCGACTATGAGAATCCTGAGGCCTTGCCCCCCATCAAGGTCGATGAACCTACCATGAGCATGCTCTTCACCATCAACAACTCACCTTTCTTTGGTCGTGAAGGCAAATTCGTCACCTCACGCCATCTCCGCGAGCGTCTTTACAAAGAGACTGAGAAGAACCTTGCTTTGAAGGTGGAGGACACCGATTCTCCTGATTCTCTGATGGTTTATGGCCGAGGCATCCTGCACCTCAGCATCCTGGTGGAGACCATGCGGCGTGAAGGGTATGAGTTCCAGTTGGGACAACCCAAAGTCATCATCAAATACATCGACGACGTGAAATGCGAGCCTATCGAATGCCTCACGGTTCTCGTCCCTGAAGATTTCGCTGGACGAGTCATCGAACAAGTCAGCGGTCGCAAAGGCGAGATGACCCAGATGGAACCCAAGGGTGACCGCATGTGCCTCGATTTCGACATCCCATCAAGAGGGCTCATCGGCCTACGAAACACCCTCCTCACCGTCACGGAAGGCGAGGCCATCATCTCCCACCGCTTCAAAGCTTACGAGCCTTGGAAGGGCGAGATGCCCAGCCGCAACACTGGTGCCTTGATTTCCATGGAGACCGGGCAGGCCATCCCCTACGCCATCTGGAAGTTGCAGGACCGCGGTATCTTCTTCGTCAACCCCAACGAGGATGTGTATGCAGGAGAGGTCATCGGTGAGAACACCCGTTCCAACGATATCGTCATCAATGTTTGCAAAACCAAGCACCTCACCAATGTGCGCGCCTCCGGCTCCGACGAAGCCATCCGCCTCATCCCGCCCGTGCGTTTCTCCCTTGAAGAATATATGGAATACATCCGCGACGACGAGTATCTGGAAGTCACACCGAAGAGCCTGCGTCTGCGTAAGATTATCCTTGACGAACTGGAACGCAAACGCGCTAACAGAAACAGTGAGAATTGAGAATTTAGAATTTAGAATTTAGAATTTAGAGATTAACTGATTAAATACTATCATTACATTATGAAGAGATTATTGATATTATTATTGCTTGCTGTTAGCACTGTGACACTTACCACATGTGATCAACTGGCTCAGATTGCAAACCAG
>JAEEII010000314.1 GCA_016281295.1 Bacteroidales bacterium | reverse complement strand
TCCCACCGTCAACCCGGAAGTGGAGAAAGCCTTATTAGGGTCGACGCCTTCCTTGTTGGAAAAACGGAAAAACGTGGTCTCCATGCCAAAGGTCAATATCACCAAAAGCAAGGCCGTGTAGGCATAAAGGTTGGTGACAATGCCGTAACCTCCTGATTCTGCGGCGATTTTGTAGGTGTAAAGTGGCACCAACAAGTAATTCAAGAACCTGCCGATGATGCTGCTCAAACCGTAAATAGCGGTTTGCTTCGCCAATGATCCTAGTCTGTTGTTATCTGCCATAGCTAATCAAAAACGCAAAAATAACGATTTTATTTGGTTCTGATTTGGGTTTCTCTCGGTAAATCAATGATAAACTCGGTCCCAACACCTTCCTGGCTCTCGAAACCGATGCTGCCTCCAGCTGATAAGATGATATTGTAGGCAAGTGACAACCCCACGCCTGATCCTCCTGTTTTTGTAGTGAAATTGGGTACAAAAATCATCTTTTTGTCCTCTTCCTTGATGCCCTTGCCGTTGTCCTTCACAGAGATGGCAAACGACGTCTCGGTGGCACGAAGACCTACATCGATTCTTCCATTGGGACTTAATCCGATGGCCTGGGTGGCGTTTTTGATGATGTTTCCGATGGCGCTATTCAGGTTGGTCTTGTCGCCATTGAAGGTATAATCCACTTCGGGTTCGATTTCAAGATGGAACTCGATGTTGTCGGAATTGTCGTAGAGGTTCACGAGATTGCTTACCAGCTCGGCCAAGTCGAGAGGCTGAGGGTTGTTCACCGGCAGCTTGGCGTATTGTGAGAACGACGAGGCGATGTCCGAAAGGGCATCAATCTGTTCCAGGAGCGTGCTCGTGGTACGTTGGATACGCCCGTCAACCATACCGTCCTGTTGTTCCGCAGAACGTTGCAGCATCTGCACACTGAGTCGCATCGGGGTGAGCGAGTTGTGAATCTCATGCGCCACCTGCCTGGCCACGCCTCGCCAGGCCGATTCGGCGGCGGTGCGGCGCAACTCGGCGGCACTCTTCTCCAGTTCCACCACCAACTGGTTATACTGTTTGATCAGGGCTCCGATCTCATCGTTGCCCCTCCACTCTATCGGCTCATTCTTCTGGTCAATCTTAAGGCCGCCCAATTTGTTCTGAATCAATGCCAGGGGATGGGTCAAACGTTGGGTAAGACGCAGCACAAATATCAATGCGATGACCAGCAACAGCAAAATAATGTTGAGGTAGGTCAAAACAAAGTTCTTGATTTCCTTCTGAAGGTCGGTGGTACTTGAGAAGAAGGGCGTGTTGAGATAAGCCAAAGTATTGCCTTCGGCATCGGTCAGCGGGAGGTAAGCCGACTCGTAAACGGCTTCACCCAGTTGTTCCTGATGAGTAAAATAAAGTTCGTGGTTATGGTGGATGTTTTGGTAGGCTTCGGCGTTCATCAGGGGTGCCTGAAGGTTGAGTTCGAATATCTCGGGGCGTGTGGTGGCCAGCAGCTGTCCGTTGAGCTGGTACAGGTTGATATCGGTAAAGAAGATGTTGGCGTAACGTTGCAACAGTTCATCCCATCGGTCGCGCGAGGCATATTGGAGCAGACTCTCAAAGTCGAGGTCGTTGCGCATTTCGTTCACCAAGGTGCGGGTGGTCTCAAACTGGGCGTTTGCGGTGTTTTGGTTATACAAGCTCCTCATGTAGATCACCGAGACTGGGCCCACCACCAAAAACGAGATGCCCAGGGTCAACACGATCAAAGCCTGCAGGCGTTGTCCGAAGCTACGGTCGCGCCATTTTCGGGGTTCGTTGGCATTGCGCAGCCACATCACCAGCAGGAAGGGCAGCAACAGTCCGAGGAAGAACAGGGCAAAGGGCGCCGTAGTCTCCGACCATCCTTTTCGGGGCAGGCTTATCACCAGGACGTCGTTCTCGCCATGACTTACCGAATAGTGTTTGAAATGCTTGCTGTAGCTGAAATCGCCCTCGTTGAGTTCCATGCGGTTCAAAAAGTTGGGATACACATATCGTCCGTATTTGTAAACCAACTGGCCATCACGATAGTTGGCCACCGAATAGTCGTATGAGAACCCTTCGGGGGTCATGGCCTTGTAAAATTCGTAGAAAAGCGTCTTTCGCAACAGTGTGTCGGAAGTGACCACTATCTTTCCTATATAGTTCGGGTCGAGGGTATAGTAGTCCATGAAATACAATCCGTCCTCGACGAGTAGATGTTTGCTGTTATCCAGTTTGTCCCTAAAGTAGGCATCACAGTCGGTAAGGTAGTCGCCTGGCTGTATGGCAATCTCGGCGCCCGGGTCGCAAATGGTAAGGGTCACCGTATAGTCGTTCATCCTATCGTCGAAAAGCAGCTCTTTCGAATAGTCCAGCACCACATCGGCAAGCACATTGCTCTCCCCCAACACCATCTGGATGAAGTCGCTGTCGCCTTGAACCAATTCAGAAAACGCAACAAACGAAGTTTCAAAGCTGGTATCGCGTTTTTGGACGAGGGTCTCTGCCATGTCGCGAACACGGGCATTTTCGCGTTTTGTGACGATTTTTGAATAAATATAAGTACTTAAAATCGACACCAAAAGGATTATCAAGAACCCCCGTTTGAGTTCTTTTCCGTTAGTGTCTTTTTGTTCCTTTCTTTTCAAAACGAGCGTCAGAGCCCCCACCACGATTAATAAAATGGGCAGAAGCAAGACCCAAAGCAGCGATTTCCGGATTTGAGGTTTGGAATTAATCGTCAGATTTGACAACAGTTTTCCTTCCTTGTTAAAAATGGGAACGCCCTGTTCGTCTGAATGAAAGGCTATGTCGACATTGATTAGCTGGGGAAGAACGGTATTATAGTTCTCGGTATAAGGGTTGTTGGTTGGGAAACAGGTACTGAGGAGGTTGTATTGATAGTAGTTCAGGCCTTCATTTTGATAGGACTTTACATAATAATAACCGCTGAGAAGATGAACGATGGTATCGTTGTCGGGACTGGCTTTTCGCCGCATCAAACGAGGGTTGACGTCATTGTGGTTCCATGAAACCAGACTATCGCCGGAGTAGACGAACAAGCCAGGATCAGCTTGTTTTTCGATGCGAAGCACCGAACGTTGCACAATCTTTTGAATTAGGGTCTCAGAGGTAAAATGCCAAAACACCAAACCCAAAAGAAGGACAAGGCTTAAGCCAGACCAAAGCAATACTTTTCCTATGCGTTTTCCATTATCACACATGGTTCAAAGGTTTTTCAAAAAGATAAACCAAACTGGAGTACATCCCTGTACGACGGGCTTTGCTATTGGATTGTAATCCTACCCAGGCACCTCGGACCAAGGGCAACGACTTTCCACGATAACGTTCGCTCAAGAACGATATGTAATAGGCGTCCCAGACGAGTTTTTTGGTGTCCACTGGTACGAAACCGATGGATTTCATCATTAATTTAAGGGTTTCTGGGGAAAAATGATTCAAATGACGGGGCACATCCCAGGCGGCCCAATAGTCTTTAAAGTACTGACAATCAAATGATTGAAAGTTTGGGAGTGCTATCACAAGCCGACCACCTGGCTTCAATAACCTATAGATTTCTGATGTCTGAGATTTCAGGTCATCCACGTGTTCAAGGACGTGCCAAAGGGTGATTACATCGAAAAAAGCGTCTTCAAGCGATCCTGAATCTTTCGGCGCCAAGGGTTGGAAGCCGAGTCGTTTTTCGGCGATGGTTTTGGCATCTTCAGAAGGTTCTATACCGACCACCTCCCAATCCTTTTGCTTCACATGAATTAAAAAGTCACCTACCCCGCAACCGATATCCAAAAGCTTACCTTTTGGCAAATCGCCAATGGCCATTTTGACTTTATTTT
>JAEEII010000313.1 GCA_016281295.1 Bacteroidales bacterium | reverse complement strand
CTCGTTAGCATCAACCGCGTCACCAAGGTGACCAAAGGTGGTCGTACTTTCACTTTCGCAGCACTTGTTGTCGTAGGCAATGAGAACGGTGTGGTCGGTTACGGCCTTGGTAAAGCCAAGGAAGCCACCGCCGCCATCCAGAAGGGCATCGACGATGCCAAAAAGAACCTGGTGAAAGTGCCGGTTCTGAATGGCACGCTGCCTCATGAGCAGTACGGCAAGTACAGCGGCGCTTACGTCTATATCCAACCCGCTACTCCTGGTACCGGTGTCATCGCCGGTGGTGCTATGCGTGCCGTGTTGGAGAGCGTCGGCGTGAAGAACGTGATGGCCAAGTCAAAAGGCTCTTCCAACCCCCACTCTGTGGTGAAGGCTACTTTCGACGCACTTACCAAGATGCGTGACGCTTATACCGTCGCCGAGTTGAGAGGCGTGGATCTGGAAACTGTGTTTAACGGATAAAACTTTTGAAACGATGAAGAAAGTTAGAATCACCCAAATCAGAAGCGGTATCGGCAGACCTCAGGACCAGAAGGACACCCTGAAGTCACTCGGATTGAGAAAAATGCACCAGTCAGCCGAGGTTGACATGGACAACCCTTGCCTCGCCGGTATGGTTAATAAGGTAGCTCACCTCCTTAAGATTGAAGAAATTTAATTGTTGAACTAATAAATCTGCATAATATGGATTTAAGTAATCTCAAACCAGCAAAAGGTTCTGTTAAGAACAAGAAAAGATTGGGTCGTGGTCAAGGTTCGGGAAGAGGCGGAACATCAACGCGTGGTCATAAGGGCGCTCAGGCCCGTTCTGGTGCCAAGCGTAAGATTGGTTTCCAAGGCGGTCAGATGCCTCTGGCACGTCTGGTCCCCAAGTTCGGTTTCACCAACCGCAACCGCGTGGAATACTGCCCGGTCAACCTCTCCACTTTGCAGAAGCTTGCTGAAAACGGCATCACCGCCATCACTCCGGAGGTGCTCGTTGAAAACGGTGTCGTCCATAACAACGAACTCGTCAAGATTCTTGCCAAGGGCGAACTGACTGCGAAACTGGAAGTCAAAGCTAATGCATTTTCCGCTAAGGCTCAGCAGGCTATTGAGGCTGCCGGCGGCACTTGCGAAAAAATCTGATTGATATGAATAAATTCTTTGAAACTCTAAAGAACATCTGGAAGATCGAAGAGCTGCGTCAGCGCATTCTCTATACGCTGTTGATCATCTTGATCTATCGCTTCGGCTCTTTTGTGGTGATTCCAGGTATCGATCCGAACGAGCTGTCAAACTTGCAGAACTCAAGTAACACGGGTCTTCTCGGATTGCTGAATATGTTCTCTGGTGGTGCCTTCGGTAATGCCTCAGTGTTCGCATTGGGTATCATGCCTTACATCACGGCCTCCATCATCATCCAGCTGCTGGGTATGGTTATTCCGTATTTCCAGCGCTTGCAGCGGGAAGGTGAGAGCGGACGTAAGAAGCTGAACCAGGTGATGCGTTACCTGACCGTCCTGATCGTCATCGTTCAGGCTCCCGGTTACATCCGCAACGTCATCTACCAGCTCCCCAACCAGGCGGTCACTCCATTTGACCCGTATGTGTCCAACCCGGGCGTGTTCTTCTGGATCTCTTCCATCATCCTCCTGGCCGCAGGAACCCTGTTCATCATGTGGCTGGGTGAGAAGATCACTGACAAAGGCATTGGCAATGGTATCTCCTTGATCATTATGATCGGTATCATCGCCCGTCTCCCCGGCGCTTTCGTCGGTGAGTGCGCAGCCCGCTTTACCCAAGGCGGTGCAGGCCTTCTGATCCTCATCATTGAGCTCATCGTCCTGTTCTTCGTCATGGTGGGTACCATCGCCCTCGTGCAAGGTACTCGTAAGATCCCGGTACAGTATGCAAAACGTGTTGTCGGTAACCGTCAGTACGGTGGCGTCCGTCAATACATCCCTCTCAAAGTCAATGCTGCTGGCGTTATGCCTATCATCTTCGCCCAGGCTATCATGTTCCTGCCGATTACCATTGCCGGTTTCCGTCAGACTGAGAACCTCAGCGGATTCCTCAGCGCATTCACCAACATCAACGGTTTCTGGTATAACCTCGTGTTCTTCATCCTGATCATCCTCTTCACTTACTTCTATACCGCTGTGACGATTAACTCGAACCAGATGGCAGAAGACATCAAGAAGAACGGTGGATTCATCCCGGGTGTCAAGCCTGGCAAGAAGACCGCGGAATACCTCGATACCATCATGTCAAGAATTACTTTGCCCGGTTCCTTGTTCCTGGCCCTTGTGGCAATCATGCCCGCCTTGGTCAGCCTGATGGGTGTGACGACCTCGTTCGCTCACTTCTATGGTGGAACCTCACTGCTGATTCTTGTTGGCGTTGTACTTGATACACTGCAACAGATCGAAAGCCACCTGTTGATGCGTCACTATGACGGTCTCACCAAATCAGGCCGTATCAAAGGTCGCGTTGGCAGAATGTAATGTGAATAAAGACGTCCAAGGAGATCCGCGATTGTGATTTCTTACCTTTCATCGCGGATTTCCTGGAATTCTTTGTTGCGAATTAAAAAAAAATTACTAATTTTGCCGCCCGAAATAATTCGGACACAAGAAAATAGAAATTATCTGAAACGAATATGGTAAAACAACTGTCGATAGAACAAGAAGGCGTAGTAATCGAAGCATTGGGAAATGCGATGTTCCGCGTCGAACTCGAGAATGGTTTGGTGATCACCGCGACCATTTCCGGAAAGATGCGCATGCACTATATCCGCATCCTTCCTGGTGACAAGGTCAAACTCGAGATGTCACCCTACGATCTCACTAAAGGCCGTATCACGTTCAGATACAAGAATTAATTTGCATCATCTAAAGTAACCATTGATATGAAAGTTCAAGCATCCGTAAAGAAAAGATCTGCTGACTGCAAGATTGTGAAGCGCAAGGGCAGAGTCTATGTTATTAACAAAAAGAACCCTAAGGAAAAACAACGTCAGGGTTGATTAATTGAAATTCAATAAAAGTATAGAATACTATGGCAAGAATCGCTGGTGTAGATATCCCGAGCAACAAGGCTGGTGAAATCTCTTTAACCTACATTTTCGGCATTGGAAGATCGCTGTCAAAGGAAATCCTGGGCAAAGCTGGCGTTGATCCGGCAAAGAAAGTTCAGGATTGGACTGACGAGGAACAGAATACCGTCCGTAACATCATCGCTGACGAGTATAAGACTGAAGGTGAACTTCGCGGTGAAGTTCAAATGAACATCAAACGTTTGATGGATATCGGCTGCTACAGAGGTGTCCGTCATCGTTCAGGATTACCGGTGCGTGGACAGAGCACCAAAAACAACGCGCGTACCCGTAAGGGCCGCAAGAAGACTGTCGCCAACAAGAAGAAAGCTACCAAGTAATAAATAGGTAGTTGGATCATATTAATTCAAAAATCACAACAGTAACAAATGGCAAAGACCAGTAAAGTAACCAAGAAACGTGTTGTTAAGATCGAAGCTTCAGGCATGGCCTTCATAAAAGCTACGTTCAATAACATCATCATTTCCTTGACTAACAATGAAGGACAAGTCATCTCTTGGGCATCAGCAGGTAAGATGGGATTCAAGGGCTCCAAGAAGAACACACCTTACGCCGCTCAAATGGCCGCTGAAGAGTGCTCCAAGACCGCATACGACTTGGGATTACGTAAAGTAAAAGTTTATGTGAAGGGACCTGGCGCAGGACGTGAATCAGCTATCCGTGCTATCCATTCGCAAGGCGTTGAAGTGACCGAGATCATCGATGTCACCCCCTTGCCGCACAACGGATGCCGTCCTCCTAAACGCAGAAGAGTGTAATCGTTGAACATTTAAAAAGTTAGAATTATGGCAAGATATACAGGTCCTAAAACGAAAATTGCTCGTAAGTTTGGTGAACCTATCTATGGTTCAGACAAGTACTTCGAAAAGAGAAATTATCCTCCCGGAATGCACGGCGCTGCCAAGAGACGCAAGAAAGTCTCTGAATATGGTACCCAGCTTCAGGAGAAACAAAAGGCTAAATATACCTACGGTGTCCTCGAAAGACAATTCCACAAGACTTTCGAACTGGCTCGTAGAAAAGAGGGTGTCACTGGTTTGATTCTGATGCAGCTGCTGGAATCACGCCTCGACAATGTCGTCTATCGTCTTGGCATTGCTCCCACCCGTAACGCTGCCCGTCAGCTTGTGAGCCACCGTCACATCACTGTCAACGGCGAAATTCTGGGTATCCCTTCCTACCTCGTGAAGGTTGGCGATATCATCGGCGTCCGTGAGAAGTCAAAGAGCTTGGAAGTCATCACCAATTCAGTCGAAGGCCACTCCAACCGCTTCAGCTGGCTGGAATGGGACGGCGAAAGGATGTGCGGTAAGTTCATGAACTATCCTGTCCGTGAAGATATTCCGGAAAACATCAACGAACAGCTCATCGTCGAATTGTATTCTAAGTAATTGTTGATTTTTAACCTGGTAAAACATATAAATAACACTAAACCATTATGGCAATATTAGCGTTTCAAAAACCCGAAGAGGTAGTGATGGTCGAATCAACGGACACTAGAGGCGTGTTCGAGTTCCGTCCTCTTGAACCAGGTTTCGGCACGACTATCGGCAATGCGTTGAGACGAATCCTCCTTTCTTCACTTGAGGGTTTCGCCATCACCTCCATCCGTATTGACGGTGTCAGTCATGAGTTCGCATCCATCACTGGTGTCATCGAAGATGTCGCCGACATGGTGCTGAATTTCAAACAGGTTCGTTTTAAACAACAAGTGGTCGAAGAGATTCACGAGAAAGTGAATGTCGTGATCAGCGGTCAGGAAGAATTCAAGGCCGGCGATATTAACAAGTTCCTCACGGTGTTCCAGGTGTTGAACCCCGAACTGGTGATCTGTCACATGGATCCCTCCGTGAAACTGAATATCGAACTTACCATTGGTAAGGGTAGAGGCTATGTCCCTGCTGACGAAAACAAAGTTGTTGGCGCTCCTGTCGATACCATCGCTATCGATTCAATCTATACCCCCATCCGTAACGTGAGCTTCAAGGTTGAAAACTACCGTGTGGAACAGAAGACCGACTACGAGAAACTCGTTATCGAGATCCTGACCGATGGCTCCATCAACCCCAAGGATGCCTTGAAAGAGGCCGCTAAGATCCTCATCTATCACTTCATGCTCTTCTCCGATGAGAAGATTACCCCTGTGCTTGATGAGAAGACGGTCACCGAGGAATTCGACGAGAGTTCACTTCATATTCGTCAGTTGCTTAAGACCAAGCTTGTGGACCTCGACCTCTCGGTGCGTGCCCTCAACTGCTTGAAAGCCGCTGAAGTTGAAACGCTTGGTGAACTCGTCGCCTTTAATAAACAAGACCTTCTCAAGTTCCGTAACTTCGGTAAGAAATCCCTCACCGAGTTGGATGAGTTGGTCCGCAGCAGAGGCCTTGAGTTCGGTATGAATGTCAGCAAGTATAAATTAGATAAGGAATAAGAAAGATGAGACACAACAAGAAATTCAATCACTTGGGAAGAAAAAGCGCTCACCGCAAGGCTATGCTCTCCAACATGGCTACGCCGCT
>JAEEII010000312.1 GCA_016281295.1 Bacteroidales bacterium | reverse complement strand
ATAGGGCGTAATGAGATGCCTGAAAAGGAACAGTTTTTTGAGGATTTTCGTGCGGCGAACCCTGATAAGATTCAACCTGCCAATATCGTTGTAACCAGTAACTTCGACGAGGAGGAGGTGGAACAAGAGCGTAAGGAGGAACAGCGCGAATCGGGCAACTACGTGCCGCACCATTTCACCCACCTGCACGTCCACTCTCATTACTCTATCCTTGATGGCATGTCGAAAATACCTGATCTTGTGGACAAATGCATCCAAAACGGGATGTACTCCATCGCCCTCACTGACCACGGCAACATGTTCGGAATCAAGGAACTTGCTGACTATGTCAATAAAGTCAACGGGAAAGTTAAGGATAAAATCAAGGAAATTGAAAAAGAGAAAACCCGTATAGAAAGTGACGAAAGCAATGAGTTGGGTGAAGAAGAAAAAACGGCTAAAATTGCCGACCTTGACGCTCAACTCTCAACGCTCAATACTCAGTTTTTTAAGCCGATCTTCGGCATCGAGACATACTGTGCTCCCGTGAGTATTGATAAACGCGACGGACGACAGGATCGTGGGTGGCATCTCATCTTGCTGGCAAAGAACAAACAGGGTTATCATAGCCTCTGCAAACTCAGTTCCATCGCCTATACCGATGGCTTTTATTACAACCCTCGTATCGACCATAGCCTCCTTGAGAAATACCACGAAGGCTTGGTATGTTGCTCAGCCTGCCTCGGCGGTGAGCTTCCTCAGAAAATCATGAATGGCGACATGGTAGGGGCAGGACAGACCGTGATGTGGTTCAAGAACCTATTTGGAGATGATTATTATATTGAGCTGCAACGTCATAAAACCGACAAGCCAGGTGGTGACACCCAAGTGTATGAACGTCAGAAAGAAGTGAACAAGGTGCTTCTTGACCTGGCTCGCAAGACCAACACCAAAGTGATCGCCACCAATGATGTTCACTTCGTGGAAGAAGAACACGCCGAAGCACACGACCGTCTGATATGCCTCAGCACGGGCAAGGATCTCGATGACCCCACCCGTATGCACTATACGAAACAGGAATGGCTCAAGACCCCCGCAGAGATGGGGGCGATCTTCAGCGATCTTCCCGAGGCACTCGAAAACACTCAGGAGATTGTGGATAAGGTGGAGGCCTACAGCATCGACTCCGACCCAATCATGCCTGTGTTCCCCATTCCTGAAGAATTCGGCACAGAGGAGGAATATCACAAAAAATACACTGAAGAAGACCTTTTCAATGAATTTACCCGTGATGAACATGGCAATGTCATCATGAGTCGTGAGGAGGGGGAGAAGAAAATCAAGAAAATGGGAGGCTATAACCGTCTCTATCGTATCAAGTTAGAGGCTGACTACTTAGCTAAACTCACCTGGGAAGGCGCTAAGATGCGGTATGGCGACCCGCTCACCGATGAACAAAAAGAACGAATCATCTTCGAGCTGCATGTGATGAAAACCATGGGCTTCCCGGGATACTTCCTCATCGTGAGTGACTATATCCGCGCGGCACGAGAAGAACTCGGCGTTTCCGTCGGTCCTGGCCGTGGTTCGGCAGCAGGCTCGGTAGTGGCTTATTGTTTGAAAATCACTGACCTCGACCCGCTGAAATATGACCTCCTGTTTGAACGTTTCCTCAACCCTGACCGTATCTCGCTACCTGATATTGACGTGGACTTCGACGATGACGGTCGTGGCCGTGTGCTTGACTGGATCACCAAAAAATACGGCAAGGAGAAAGTGGCGCATATCATCACCTACGGCACCATGGCCGCTAAATCGGCCATCCAAGACGTGGCGCGTGTGCAGAAAGTGCCACTGTCGGAAGTCGCAAGGATCAAGAGCTATATCCCAGACCGAAACTTCCCCGATAACATCAAAGACGAAAAAGGAAAGTCGCCTAAGGTTAACTTGAAAAATTGCTACAAATATGTAGATGAACTTAAAAAACTTGTCGAAGGCCCTGATGAGAATGTCTCCTCGATGTTGACCTACGCTCAGGAGCTGGAAGACACCAACCGTCAGGTGGGCATCCACGCCTGTGGTGTTATCATCGGTGCTGACGACCTCACCAACGTGGCTCCTGTGGCCACCATTAAAGACAAAGAGACGAATGAAGATGTCGTCGTGACGCAATATGACGGCCATGTGATTGAGTCTGTCGGCCTCATTAAGATGGACTTCTTGGGGCTGAAGACCCTGACGCTGATCAAAGATGCTTTGAAAAACATCAAAAAGACCCGAGGCATCGACATTGACATCGACCATATCCCCATTGATGATGCGGAGACCTACGCTCTCTATTCCGCAGGAAACACCATTGGTACCTTCCAGTTTGAATCACCCGGGATGCAGAAATACCTCCGCGAGCTCCAGCCCTCTGTGATTGGCGACATCATCGCTATGAACGCTTTGTATCGCCCGGGACCGATGGACAACATCCCCGACTTCATTGCCCGTAAACAAGGCAGGCAGGAGATAAAATACGACTTCAAGTGCATGGAGAAGTACCTCAAGGACACCTACGGCATCTGTGTGTATCAAGAGCAGGTGATGTTACTCTCACGTGAGCTGGCCGACTTCACGCGTGGCGAGTCTGACACGCTCCGTAAAGCCATGGGTAAGAAACAGTTGGCGAAGATGGAGGAGTTGTATGGCAAGTTCATGAAACAAGGGGTGGAGAAGCTGACCAGAACTGAGAACCTTCCAGAAGATGAAGTGAAGAAACGTCTTGAGAAGATCTGGGAGGAGTGGAAGAAGTTTGCTTCTTACGCCTTCAACAAGTCACACGCTGCTTGCTATAGCTGGGTGTCGTACCAAACTGCTTACCTTAAGGCACATTATCCCGCCGAGTTCATGGCAGCGGTGCTGAACAATGAACTGGGCGACATCAAGCAGGTGACCTTCATGATGGAGGAGTGCAAACGTATGCGTATTGAGGTTTTGGGCCCCGATGTCAATGAGTCGGAATACGAGTTCTCCGTCAATGAAAAAGGCCAGATCCGTTTCGGCATGGGCGGTATCCGAAATGTGGGCGAGGCGGCTATCTCGGGCATCATCGGGGAGCGAAACGCCAATGGCAAGTTCAAGGATTTTGCTGATTTTCTCTTGCGTTGTGCCGACAAAGGTTTGAACCGCAGGGCTTTGGAAAGCATGGACACAGCGGGTTGTTTCGACTCGTTCCCCAATTTCCACCGCGCCATGCTGTTTTATATGCCCGCCAACGACTCGGTGCCTTTCAGCGAAAGAGCCTTGCGTATGGTTGCTTCCTACAACGAACGGAAGAACTCTGCCCAGATGGACCTCTTTGGCATGGGTGACGCAAGCAGCTCTTCGGAAGCTTTGACATTACCCTTGCCCGATTGTGAGCGTTGGTCGAAACTGAAAGAACTACAGATGGAGTTAGAAAGCATTGGCTTCTACATCAGCTCTCACCCGATGGATACTTTTAAGATTCAATTAAAATTCTTCAGTAATACCACGGTGGAAGCGATGAAGAACGCCATGACCAATCCAGAGAAATACAATGGTTTCAGCGTTCGTCTTGGTGGACAGATCACCAAAGTGGATCATGCGGTGTCAAAAAACAATGTCCCATACGGTCGCTTCACCATCGAAGATAAGACTGGGGCGTTCACTTTCAGCCTTTTCAAAGAGAACTACCTGAACTTCAGGAATCTGTTGGTGGAAGGGCAGTTTGTGTTGCTCATCGGCACTTTGTCTGCACCTTATTGGAAACAAGGACGAGAACAGGATGCGGTGCCGAAAGACCTGGAGCTACGTATCTCTGAGGTGAAACTCTTGGATTCTCTTTTGGAGAATACAGGTAAACGGGTGCTTTTCAAGCTCGATGTGGCTCAAATGAATGCAGAGGCTATTGATGAATTCATCAAGCTAGTTAAAGAACACCCTGGCAAGCAGTCGTTCGGAGTCTATCTCGTCGATTCCAACCTGAATCTGTTCTGTAACATGACACCATACAGTGGGGGAGTCGCTGCCCAGGAGGTGCTGCCGCTGGTTGATGACTTGCCGTATGCAGATTTTGAGTTGAAGTAAGGCTACCTGAAAAAACGATACATATTTTATAAAAAATGCTTATCTTTGCAACTCTATATTTAGATAACGATTTATAGATCTATTATAAACTAACTAATTGAAACAAAAATGGCTGTAATTCAAATGACTGACGACCGTTTTGAAGAGGTTGTCTTGAAATCGGAACTGCCTGTTATGGTGGATTTTGGTGCTACTTGGTGTGGCCCTTGCAAGAAAGTTGAACCTATGGTGGAGGAGATCTCCGAAGAATTTGCCGGCAAGATGATTGCCGTGAAATGCGATGTTGAGGAATGCCCCGCCACGGCTGCCAAATTCGGCATCATGAATATCCCTACCGTCATCTATTTCAAAGATGGCCAGCCCGTCGATAAGAACGTCGGCGCCGCTCCCAAGAAAGTATTTGTTGAGAAACTTGAAAAACTGTTTTAATGGACAAGGGACGCGGGACACGTGTCTCGAAGTCCCGCGTCCACCATTTATAAATAATGGATTTCTCTATTGATCGGAATCGGCTCGCCCAGTTCGGGAGTCTTGAGTTTTTGGCACGACAGATAGTGGAGGGGTTTATCACAGGCCTCCACAAGAGTCCATTTCATGGCTTCTCGGTGGAGTTTGCCGAACATCGCCTTTACAACACTGGCGAGCCAATTCGTCATATCGACTGGAAACTGTACGGTCGCACAGAGAAACTTTTTGTGAAACGCTACGAAGAAGAGACGAACCTTCGTTGCCAATTGGTCATCGACAAAAGCTCAAGCATGTGTTTCCCCGTAAGGAACAAGATTGACTTTGAGCATCCCAACAAGTTGTTTTTCAGTGTATATGCAGCTGCTTCATTGATGGAGCTGATGCGGCGTCAGCGAGATGCCGTGGGCTTGGATCTCTTTGATGAATCCATTGTGTTCCATGAGCCGGCTAAGATGTCTGCCGTTCATAACAAGTTGGTATATAATGAATTGGAAAAACTAATCGAGACCTACGACAAAGACCAGAAGAAGACCACATCCACGGTTCAATGCCTTCATCAGATTGCCGAAATGACCCATAAGCGCAGTTTGGTGGTGATTTTCACCGACATGCTCGACAATCTCGGCGATTACAATCCCATGTTCGAGGCTCTGGAGCATCTGAAATATAACAAACACGAGGTCATCTTGTTCCATGTTTATGATGGACAATTAGAACTGGACCTTGACTTCGAGAACCGCCCGTATCGTTTCGTCGATTTGGAGACGGGTGAGACGCTGAAGCTGAATCCCGTGGAGATTCAAGAACGTTATCGTCAACTGATGGCGCAGCGCAAAGACGAAATCTTGAAGCACTGTTACCAATATCAAATCGACTACGTGGAAGCTGATATTAATAAGGAGTATAGTCAGGTGCTGACGAGTTATTTGATTAAGAGAGGGAAGTTATATTAATCAAATCAACTCGCTTTCATTAATCAAATTGTTTAGTAAGGCATACACCGTCAAACCCGAAACGGACTTGATGCCAGTTTTTCGGGTGATATTCTTGCGGTGAGAAATAACCGTATGGATGGAGATGTTCATCTGGTCGGCGATTTCCTTGTTCATCATGCCTTTGGCCACTGCCACCAACACGTCGATCTCGCGCTTCGAGAGTTCCACGTCATCGACTTTCTTTGTAGTTTCGCTCTGCACAAACTCGTTCATCTTGCTGATGATTTTCGAGCGTGTGTCGTAGAGCTCAATGACCCCATTGTAAGGAGCCAGCATGGAGTGGTCGAGGCAGGTAGTCGCCAGGGCGATGAACGTAATGCCTGGGTGTTCTTTGGCGAGTGGGGTCAAGAACTCTTTGTATTGAAAGCCAAGCAGCGTCGGGTCGATGACCAATAGGTTGGCGTCGGTAGCGGTAATCCGCTCCGAAAGCCGGTCAAGACTGTCGAGACGAGCCACCACGTTAAACTGAGCCATGCTGTCGATGACTTCGGCCAAACCATTGGCAACAATCTCGGAGGCTTCACAGATAATGACGCGATTTCTCATAGCAGGGCGTTTTCGAGTGATTCGACGTAGGGGATGAGGATGTGGTCCTCAATGAGCGAATGACGGTTAAGGTCATCGCTCAACTCCATGATATCCAACGAGATCTCGATGCGTTCCTTGGGGAGAATGTCGCCAGGAAGGTATTTCAGCAGTATGTTCATCATGTCATCGAGGACGTCTTGAATGTTAGTGTGGTTGTGACGGAACTCTTTGATTTGGTACGTGTCGGGTCGTTGTCCGTTGCGCAGTGCCTCGATGTAGGGAAAGACCACCTCCTCCTCGTAGTACTGGATGTGACGCATCACCTCCCGCTTGTACTCGTCGTAGAAGTGACGCAGCATGGGGCCGTATTTCGGTCCGCAAGCCTCAATGATGCGTTGCAGATGCTCCTCGAGATGTGGGAAACGCTCGCCAAGGTAATACCGATGTGAGGCTTTCAGGTAGGGGAGGAGACTGCTCATGTCAGTGTAAGGCAGGGCGTGTTGGACGGGTTTATAGGCGTCGTCGGAGTAAATTTCGCAGATGGTGAGAAAGAGTTCAGTGCTGACGTTGTTCATGAGGCACACCTCTTCGACACTGCGATCACCGAAACCCAGCGCGATGCCGAACCTGGGCAATAGCTGCAGTAACCTCCGGTCGCCGGCAATCAGCTCTGCCAGCTTGGCCTTTTTGGAGAACAGGTCTTTCTTTTTTGCCATGTTGTCGTCTGTCATTGTTTTGAAGAGGCAAAGGTAATAAAAAAACACATTAATACTCGTTGAAGGTTTTGATGGCAAAAATACGATGTGGAACGGTGTCCGATACTCCTTATTAATGATTATTTACACTTTCAAAAACCCTATTATTAGGGATGCCGCTCCGTTACGGCCTAATTGATCTCTATAATTGATTGTTATTTTGCAGTAAATAATTATTTTTGCGGCAACAAAATAAATACAATCATGAAAAGAGGATTTGGAAGTGACAATCATTCTGGCATTTGTCCGGAAGTGTTAGATGCCATTGTCCGTGTCAATCAAGAACACGCTTTGGCTTACGGTGATGATGAATATTGCGCTGCCACAGAGGAAAGGTTCCGTGAGCAGTTTGGTGTGCAGGCAAGGGTGTTCTTCGCCTTCAACGGCACGGGATGTAACACCCTTTGTATCGATGCCATGGTGCATTCTCATGAGGCGGTGGTTTGTGCCGAGACTGCGCATATCAACGTTGATGAGTGTGGCGCCCCGCAACGCATCGTGGGTTGTAGGCTGCTCACCGTCGATACCCCCGATGGCAAGCTGACGCCCGAGCTGGTGAAGACCCGTTTGCACGGCTTTGGCTTCGAGCACCACAGTCAGCCCAAGCTGATTTCCATCACACAACCCACGGAACTTGGCACCCTGTATAGCCTGGACGAGATCAAGGCATTGGTAACCTTGGCCCGCGAGTACAATATGTACGTCCATATTGACGGTGCTCGTCTGGGCAATGCAGCCGTTGCCTTAGGTTGTACCTTTAAGGAGATGACCACTGACCTCGGGGTTGATGCAGTGTCCTTCGGTGGCACTAAAAATGGCTTGATGATGGGAGAGGCAGTGGTTCTGCTTAATCCAGCGGTATGTCCCGACTTCAAGTACCGCCGCAAGCAAGCCATGCAGCTCTGTTCCAAGATGCGTTTCATTGCCGCCCAGTTCGACGCCTATTTTGAAAACGACCTCTGGCGTCGCAACGCCGAACATTCCAATAGGATGGCGCAGTTGCTTTATCAGGCGGTGAAGGACATACCCGGAGTGGAGATTGTTTATCCCGTTCAAGCTAACGGCGTGTTTGCCCGATTACCCCGTCAGGTATGGAAAGCTTTGCAGGAGTTCTGTTTCTTCTACGATTGGGATGAGGATGACAATGTGGTTCGATGGATGTGTGCCTACGACACCACCGAGGAGGATATCAACCGGTTTGCATCCAAACTAAAAGCATTGATGGCGTGAGCAACAGCATCAAAAAAATTCCTAATTTTGCGGCCTCATCAAGAGAATCATCCTAACGTAATTAATAATTATAAATAAATCTTACACAAATGAAAAAATTCTTTATTCTTATCCCGGCCTTGTTGTTATTATTCATGGCCAGTTGCGATTCAAACAATGGTCAACCTCTTATTGATTATGACATGGTTTATCTTCAGGGAGGAAAACTGGCTTTTTATAAAGACCAGCCCCAAGAGACCAGGATTTACAAGAGTGAGCACGACAGCGTAGTCAATGCGGTTTATTCTTTGGATAGCATCCTTTATTATACAGTTTCCCACCATGGCGATTTAATCCTGAAGAGCCTTGATTTGAAAGATCCCAAAGCAAAACCGGTGAAAGTAATTAACTGGGATTTGAAATTAAGTGATTGTGACAATTATATGGATGGCAATCTGGGTGCTATGTGTTTCAATAAGGCACAGGACCAGTTGGCAATGAATAGCGTGATGGCTTATTCCTATCATCAATATTGCAATCTTAACATTTACGATTTTCAGAGTAAGACTTTGAAGAAAGGCGCCTTGTATCAATATATGCCTGACACGGATGAGCTTTATCTGACCGATGAAAAAATTGACTTCAGGCCTTATAAAGAATATAATGTCGCGAATACTTTTGAGACAACCATTTTTGGAGATCTTTACTTTAAAATGGACAGCACCAAGATCAGTTTGACCGATCAACTCGATTATCGTAAAATGATGTGGCTCGAGCCAGAACTTCCTACTGAGTATGTTGACATCAATGTCATCTCTACAAATCCTGACAGGACAAAGGTGTTGTTTACTGCCATGATGCCTTGGGATGACTACAACTATAGTTGTTATTGTGTCTCCACGATGGATGGTAAAACGCAAACTTCACTTGACTCTGAATTGACCAAAACGGAGCCAAGATGGCTTCATGACGGATCGCTGGTTTTTGTTTCGCAACAACGTGACAATGAAGGGAAAAAAGTTGTTGACAAAAACAATAAGCCTGTGTATGATTTGAAAGTCATGGCTCCTGATGGCACCATCAAGGTCATAGGTAATGCTTGTGACTTTGTGGTCAAATAACTGGAAAGCACACTTTCTCCTTTTTTTCGCCAAGCTTTACAACCTCGAGACGGGAGAAAATACGAATGGACGGAGAAACAAAAGAGACAAAGAGCATTGTGACGGCCTATAAGCCATCAGAGCTGTTAGCCATTTTCAATGCTACTTTGAGCCGACAGAATGAGTTTGCCAAATTGGTTAGCTTGCAGGGCGTCTACCAACAACGTCAAAATAACCAGAACTGGACGTTTGCCTACGCAGGGTTACGTGATGAAAACTCGCAAGACGAAATCACGTTGCGGATGCCCAAGAATATATATGAGACACTAGTCAACGGAAACTTGATTACTGTCATTGGCATCCTTGAACGCAAGATTGACAATCGTGCGAACATTCAGATCACGCTCAATGTGACAAGGGCCGAGAAGCTTCAGGAACTGGTTGTCAGTGAAGCCGACCAAAAGAAAGCCGAGCTGCGTCGATATATGGCGCAAGTGGGTTTCCGCAATGTGGACCAGATTATTGAGCAACGACTGCTTGCTGACGAACGTCCGAGGGTGGCGCTGTTGCTGGCAAACAATTCCATCACACTCACAGATTTTGAAGCAGGCATTCAAGCCGCACGTGCTGCCATCGACTTCACGGAGTTCCGCTGCGACTTCTTCAGAGCGGAGCCGCTGTGCCAGAACCTTACCGACATTGACAGCAAAGGCTTTGATGTCATCGCTGTGGTGCGTGGTGGAGGCGTCGGCATTGAGAAGCTCGACAATATTGAAGTACTTGAAACACTGGCACATCTCAACACACCTGTTATCTCTGCGGTGGGACATCCTGAAGAGCGGCTTACCTTCAAGGAAATTGCGGATAAAGAAGTGGCTACACCGACCGCCTTGGGACAGTATTTAAACGACACCGTTGAACGTGTGGCTGGCATGAAGGCAAAGTCGAAAGCGATATTGGTGCAACAAGTGAGCAAGCAGTATGCGGAACAAATCGCCAACCTTGAAAAACGGCTGACGAAGCAGGAGAATGACTTCAAGGAAGAGAGAGCCGGATATGTGGAGCGAGAGAAACGGAATGTGGAGGAGATGGCAAACATGAAAGGAAAAGTGGATTTGATGGGAAACAAGCTGAAAGAGCGGAAACGGACGATAGTTTGGCTTGCTATTGGGCTGTCGTTGGCTGTGGGGGTGATGTTGTGGATGATGGTAAGATTTTTCTGATGGAAGTTGAAAAATCCATTTCTTGAGACTATAAGTAACAGGAAACGATGTAATTAAACAACCGCCGATGGGTTTTTGGCAATTTTGGCTTATGTCCTTTTGTTCAGACAAAATGGATAGAACGAAAAAGACCTAACTGATTGGAAATCAATTAGGTCTTTTTTTATTTTGTGACCCGGCTGGGGCTCGAACCCAGGACCCCAACATTAAAAGTGTTGTGCTCTACCTGCTGAGCTACCGAGTCAACCGCTATTGCGATTTGCGGGTGCAAAAGTACACCTTTTTTTTCAATTTGCAAGCATTTATTAGAAAAAAATTTTTTCTCTATTCCAACACGCCTTTCCCTTGACGAACAATCAAAATCTCATCCTCCGTGCAATCCACCACCGTACTGGCCACACGCTCACCCATTCCTCCGTCAATGACGATATCCACAAGGTCTTGATAACGCTCGTGGATCTCCTCTGGATCAGTGAGATAGCCTCCCATCTCATCCTCCTCGTCAAGCAAAGATGTGGTCATGATAGGAGAACCCAACTCCTCTACCAGGTTGGTGATGATGGGCTGGTCAGGGATGCGGATGCCTATGGTTTTCTTCTTGCTCTGAAAGATGCGGGGAATGTTGTTGTTGGCGTTCAAAATAAAAGTGAACGGCCCAGGAAGGTTGCGCTTCATCATCTTGTACACCTCGTTGCTGATGGGCTTTGTGAAGTCACTCAACATGCTGAGATCATAGAAGATGAACGAGAAGTTCGCCTTCTCCTTCTTGATTCCCTTGATGCGGCAAATACGATCCAACACCTTCGGGCTCCGAATGTTGCCCCCCACACCGTAAATGGTGTCGGTAGGGAAGATAATCACACCGTCATCTTCAAGACATTCCAGAATCATCTTGACATAACGTGGATTGGGATTTGTAGGATGGAGTTTGAGTAGCATAGGCTTGCAAAAAAAAACGTGCAAAAATAGTATTTTTTTGTGGGTTTGAAAAACTTTTTCCTATTTTTGCCGACACAAAACAACAAGAATTATGGGCGGTTTTTTTGGCAGCGTTTCTCGGCATCCTTGCGTCAAGGATCTGTTCTATGGCATTGATTATCATTCACATCTCGGCACAAAACGCGCGGGTATGGTCACTTACGACGATGGGCTGTTCCATCGTTCGATACACGACATCGAGAACTCGTACTTCCGCACGAAGTTTTGTGATGAGCTAAGCAAATTCACTGGAAATCTGGGTATTGGCGTCATCAGCGACACCGACGCACAGCCCATCGTGGTAAACTCACATCTTGGCAAGTTCGCCATCTGCACAGTGGCGAAGATCAACAACCTGGATGAATTGGTGGAACATTGTCTTGATCAGCGTCAACATTTTGCGGAGCTGAGTTCAGGCGCCACTAATCCCACAGAGTTGGTCGCATTGCTCATCACCCAAGGTGAGGATTTCGTAGATGGCATCCGTAACGTATTTAATAAGGTGAAAGGCTCGTGCTCCATGATCATCATGACCCATGATGGCATCATCGCCGCGCGCGACTATTACGGACGTACCCCTATCGTGGTCGGAAAAGGGGAGGCTGGGTATGCCGTGGCTTCAGAAAGCCATAGCTACATCAACCTCGACTACCACACTTGCTACAGCTTAGGACAAGGGGAAATCGTCAAAGTCACACTGGATGGAGGGGTCCAACAACTGCTTCCACCAAGTCCTAAAAAACAAATCTGCTCCTTCCTATGGATTTATTATGGTTATCCCGCGTCGGATTACGAAGACATCAACGTTGAGGGAGCACGTTACAACGAAGGACGGGAGATGGGCAAACATGATTATGTGGATATCGACTATGTCTCTGCAATCCCTGACTCTGGCATCGGCATGGCTTTGGGCTACTCCAACGTGCGTAAAGTGCCCTACTTGCGTGGGGTAGTGAAATATACCCCCACTTGGTCGAGGAGCTTCATGCCTGTCAACCAGGCACAAAGAGAACATGTTGCCAAGATGAAGCTTATTCCTAACCGCGCTTTGTTGCAGGACAAAAAAGTTGCTTTCTGTGATGACTCCATCGTCCGCGGCACCCAGCTTCGCGACAATGTGAAGATGCTCTATGACTATGGTGCCAAGGAAGTGCATGTGCGTATCAGCTGCCCGCCGCTCCTGTTCGGCTGCCCATTCCTTAATTTCTCAGCGTCGAAGAACGTCATGGAACTCATCACTCGGCGTTGCGTGGAGGAAATGGAGGGCGACAGCAACAAAAACATCGATTTGTATTGCGATCACAACACTCCGGAATATGAAAAGTTGGTGGAGATGCTTCGCCAACATATAGGAGTGGATAGCTTGAAATTCAATACCTTGGATAGTGTAGTAAACGCCATCGGTCTTCCGAAATGTGAGCTGTGCACGCACTGCTTCGATGGCTCAAGCTACGGGCACGAGTAAATTTTTTCTTTTTTTTGCTTGCCATTCCAAGAAAAGATTGTACTTTTGCATCGGGTAAGTCTTATACGACCAGCTCCCTCTGAAATCCCCCAGGACAGGAATGTAGCAAGGGTAGGAGGTCGTAGCGGTGCGATGTAAGTAGCTTACCCTTTTTTGTTTATCTTTGCAAATAAAACACAAGATGGACCTCTCGATAGTCATACCTTTACTCAATGAGTCGGAATCACTTCCCGAACTGGAAGCCTGGATCAGACGCGTGGTTGAAAAAGCAAACCTCAGCTATGAAATTGTTTTCGTTGACGATGGCTCTACCGACAATTCATGGAAGGTCATCCGTGATCTTGCCCAAAACAACCCTAACATCCATGCCTTGCGTTTCCGCAAGAATTATGGCAAGTCACCAGCCTTGAACGAAGGCTTTAAAATCGTGCAAGGGGATGTGGTTATCACCATGGATGCTGACCTTCAGGACAGTCCCGATGAGATTCCTGAGCTGTATCGCATGATCAAAGAAGATGGCTATGACCTCGTCTCCGGATGGAAAAAAGTGCGTTATGACTCCAAAGTGATGAAGAATATCCCGTCCAAGTTCTTCAACTGGACCACTCGAAGGATGTCAGGTATCAAACTGCATGACTTCAACTGCGGTCTCAAGGCATATCGTCTCGACTTGGTTAAGAGCATCCAAGTCTATGGCGAGATGCACCGTTATATCCCTGTCATCGCCAAGATGAACGGTTTTTCCAACATCGGCGAGAAAGTGGTTCATCATCAAAAACGTAAATATGGCACCAGCAAATTCGGCTTGAGCCGTTTTGTGCGTGGCTATCTCGACCTGATCACCATCAATTTCATCTCGAAATTCAGCAACCGCCCCATGCACTTTTTCGGTCTGTTGGGGTCGTTGACCTTCCTGGCGGGTTTCATCATCGCCATTTACCTCGTTTGCACCAAATACCTCGGTCACAGCTATATCCCAATGACCAATAGGCCGCTATTCTATCTGGGAATCCTCGCCATGATTGTGGGTGTGCAACTTTTCAGCACAGGCTTCCTCGCCGAGATGATTACCTCAACCCAGCGCGACAAACGGGTTTACTCTATTGCGGAGAAAATTTAGGAAGGTGAGAGGTTAGAGCTGAGAGCTACTCCATTAGGGGCGTATTCTTGGGAGAAAACACCCGTCACGGAGTAGCTCTAACCTTTTAATTAATCAATAGAGGTCATCAATGTTACCATCGTAGCTGTCGCCTCCGAAGGAGTCGCCGAACTCATCGAACTCGTCGAACTCATCATCAAACTCGTCCTCGAACTCATCGAACGGACTCTCGTCAGGGATCTCAGCGTTTTCCCAGTCGAAGTCTTCTTCCAGTTTCTCCTCGCTGAAATCGTCTTCTTCATCTGCCTGGTGCATGAAGTCGTCAATCTCATCGTCGCTCATCTTGTCAAAATCCATGTCAAGCAAAGCTGAGTCATTGACGGCGCGTCCCAGAGACTTCAGTTCGCGCTTCACGGAAGGAGTGATATAGAACTCATCGATGTTCTCTTCACAATACTTAATATATTTCGGGTCTTTTTGATAAACCTCGGAAATGGTCATCCCTTCATATTTGCCGAAGGTGAAGACATCATCAAGATCATAGAATTTCATGTCGATACTGATAAAACGCGGCAAATATAAATCTATTTTTTCATATCTTTGCGTAAATTTTTAATTATGAAAAAATATCGACCTCATATCATGAGAGCAATGGAAGATTCGGTGAGGGTGAAGAGCTTCATTCTCAATGACAACGCCTTCATTGACCGTCTTTCATCAGCCGTGGAAGTCTGTGTGAATTCGCTGAAGACAGGGGGGAGGATCTGGTTTGCTGGCAACGGAGGCAGTGCTGCCGACGCGCAACATCTGGCGGCTGAACTCAGTGGTCGTTTCTACCTTGACCGGAAGCCCTTGCCCGCAGAAGCACTTCACCTTAACTCCAGCTTTCTCACCGCGGTAGCCAATGACTATGGCTATGAACACGTGTATTCACGGATGCTCCAAGGTTGCGCACAGGAAGGGGATGTACTGGTGGCCATCAGCACTTCAGGCAACTCAAAGAACATCATAGAAGCGGCCAAGACAGCACAAGACATGAAACTGCATGTCATTGCCTTCACGGGTATCACTGGCGGGGCATTGCGTGACTGCTGCGACCTCCTGCTAAACGTGCCCAGCGATGACACCCCGAGAATCCAGGAATGCCACATCATGATAGGGCATATCCTTTGCGAAAACATTGAAAAAGAACTCTTTGGATGAAAATGGACTGGAACAATATCGTCCATGATGACTGGTCTTTGTTGCTGGATCGGGATGGGGTCATCAACCAACGTATCATCGATGGTTATGTCACCGAGTGGAAGGATTTTGTATTCTTACCCGGCGTGCTGGATGCTTTACGTGTTTTTGCGAAACGGTTTCATCATATCGTTATTATCACCAACCAGCAAGGAATAGGCAAAGGTCTGATGTCCATGGAACAATTGGAAGTTATTCATGATCGCATGTGTGACGAGATAGAAGCTTCGGGTGGACGCATTGATGGCATTTTGGTCTGCCCGCAACTCGCCTCGGATCCCGACAATTACCGGAAACCTGATCCTACCATGGCTTATATGGCCCAAGAGCTTTTCCCTGATCTCGACCTCGAAAAAAGCATCATGGTCGGAGACGGACAGTCCGATATTGACTTTGGACATCATGCTGGAACCCATACAGTCTTCATCGGCGAGGACAATGCAACCGCAGAGGATTGTTTCCGCACATTATTTGAATTTTCACAATTGCTTAGCTAAAATGAATCCTGTTATTATATTTACTGTTTTTCTTATCTATACGGCGTTATTGTTTGTCATTGCCCATTTCACATCTCGCAAATCCAATAACGATGCTTTCTTTAAAGGGAACCGCAAATCACCTTGGTTTGTGGTCGCATACGGCATGATCGGAGCTTCTTTGTCGGGAGTGACTTTTATGTCTGTACCGGGAGGGGTTTATACTGGACAGTTTACCTACATGGGTATTGTGTTTGGCTATGTCATTGGTTATGCAGTGATTGCATTGGTGTTGTTACCACTTTACTATAAACTCAACCTAACTTCGATTTATTCCTATTTGGAAATGCGTTTTGGAGTCCATTCAGAACGGACAGGCGCAGCGTTTTTCCTGCTTTCCCGTCTTTTGGGCTCAGCGTTGAGGATGTATCTTGTGGTCTTTGTCCTTTATGAATATGTGTTCAAGGCTTGGGGTATTCCGTTTTGGGTGCCCGCGGTGGTGTTTATCATCATCATCTTGCTATACACCTTTAAAGGGGGCATCAAGACTGTGGTCTGGACCGACACCTTGCAAACTACATTTTTGATTCTTGCGGCAGTGCTGACTGTGGTATATATCACCCGCAACCTTGGGACAGGTATAGGAGGTATCCTCAAAGCCGCAGGCGAAGAGGGCTATACAAAAATGTTTGAAACCGACTGGACGCATAACAAATTCTGGCTGAAACAGGTTCTCAGTGGAGCATTCATCACTATCACTATGACGGGATTGGATCAGGATATGATGCAGAAAAACCTCACTTGCAAGAACTTGCGTGACGCACAGAAAAACGTGATGACCTCCTCGGGTTTGTTCATTTTGGTGAATATCATCTTTTTAAGCCTTGGCGCAGCTTTGATTTACTACGCGCAACAGACAGGGTTTGCATTGCCAGTCAATGCCAATGGGGTAGTGGTCAACGACAAGATCTTCCCCTCCGTGGCGTTTTCGTTGAGTTCGTTTACGGCCATTGTCTTTGTGTTAGGTCTTGTGGCAGCGGGTTATTCCAGCGCCGACGGTACTTTGACCGCTTTGACAACTACCTTCTGCTTTGACTTCCTTCATTTTGAGAAAAAGGGATTTAGCGAAACGCAGATCACTCGATATCGCAAACTTATCCATGTAGCGTTCGCTTTGCTTTATCTTTTGGTAATCATCCTCTTCAGGCCGTTCCATAACGAGTCGCTTATTGACAAAGTGTTCGACATCGCTGGATTGACATACGGTCCCTTGTTGGGTTTGTACACCTTTGGCTTGTTTGTGAAAAACAGGAAAGTGCTCGACAAGGCAGTGCCCTTCATCGCTATTGCATCACCCATCATCAGCTATTTTCTGAAGATGTATTCCAAGGAGCTGTTATGGGGATATCAATTTGGTTTTGAAATCCTTATCGTCAACGGACTCTTGACCTTCCTAGGATTGCTTGCCTTTAGCAAGAAAGTTACTCCATCCCCAAACTAATGATTTGTCCTGTTTGAGGATCCAAGGCGAGTTTGGTCTTGCCCAGAGGCGCCAGCATAAACACACCATATTGGGCGATGGTCTCGCGACATTCCAGCAAGGCATTTCCTCCCATATTCACCTTGATGTTGGCGATTTCTGGAATCCTATAGAACAGCTTGTTTTCCAAGTTAAGAGACTCCACAGCAGACTGGCTCGGGGCGTTGAAGTTGGCCGTGGTTTGCATCGACTGGGTCTGAACTGTAATGGCGGTTCCTGGACCAGCAGTTCCAGCGGTAAGGCCATCATCGGTAGAGAACTTAGCTACCGTTTGATTTGGAACCTCTTTGTTGGGAATGACATAGATGGTCTTGATGAAGGTACGGGTAAGCTGCTTACCAATAAAAAGACTCAGATAATCGTTTTCCATGACCTCCAAGTCGGAATACATCTGACGGTAGGTGTCGAGTGAGAACGCAGTCTCTTGAAAACCCGTGATGAGCTTGAGTTTCTCGTCACGGATTTTGCTAATCATGTCAGCGGCTGAACGAGCCATCTGTTCTTCACCACGGTTGTTTCCAGCGCCATATTGGTACTTGAAGGTGACTTCATCAGGATAGTTTGGGCTCTCAAGCAATGAAGCGTGGGCTTTCTCCTGGGGTTCCAACGGGCAATCTATGCCAACACCCCTAAGGATGCCCTGAGGGGTCAGACAGAAATTGGGCTTGTCGTCCTTCTTTGACGACATCGCAACGAAAAAGGTCGCATTGGGGTCAGCTTCCGCCAAGACATGAAGTTGCACTTCTTTGATTTTGTATTCTTTATTATCTTCTAACACATAGCTCTCGGCACCGATATAGCTCACATAATTACTGTACGGACCTTCGAAACTTTGGGTCTCTTCAATGATGAAGTCAAGCTGCAGCACGGTACGCGGCAAGGAATAATAAATACCGTTCTGTTGACTGGGCATCGATGCTTTGGCATGTGTAGTGACATATTGCGCATGGACTGTGACGCTGGTCAGTGCCAGGAAGGCCATAACCAGACCTGCTTTTTTCAACTGTTTCATATTGATTCCGTTTTGTAAATTCATAAATCAGCTTTCAAAAATAAGAAAAAAATTCATAGATTTGCAAAAAATACCAAGATGATTGATTTTCCATTCAAAAAAGACGGTTCTTTTTTCCTCATCGCGGGTCCCTGTGTCGTAGAAGACGAGACATCGCCTTTATCCATTGCTGAGACGTTAACAGAACTCACCTCACGTTTAGGAATACCTTATCTTTTCAAGGCCTCCTATCGCAAAGCGAATCGTTCAAGGCTCGACTCATTTGCAGGTATTGGCGATGAAAAAGCGTTGAAAGTGCTACGCAAGGTGCGTGAAACCTTCGGGGTTCCTGTCGTCACCGATATCCATTCAGCGTCAGAGGCTTTCATGGCTGCTGAATATGCGGATGTGCTCCAGATTCCCGCTTTCCTATGTCGTCAGACGGATTTGTTGGTTGCAGCGGCCAAAACTGGCAAAGTGGTGAACATTAAGAAAGGACAGTTTTTGTCGGGTGAAAACATGGGATTTGTTGTGGAGAAGGTGACCCGTTCGGGCAATGACCGGGTGATGCTCACCGAACGGGGGTCTATGTTTGGTTATCAGGACCTTGTGGTTGATTTCCGCAACATCCCCGTCATGCAAGCGTTCAAGGTTCCTGTGGTGTTGGATGTCACCCATTCGTTGCAACAACCCAATCAAGCCATGGGGGTTACCGGAGGAAAGCCAGAACTCATCGCTACCATCGCCAAAGCAGGTATTGCCGCGGGCGCTGACGGCATCTTTATGGAGACCCATCCGGATCCCGCTCACGCGCTTTCCGATGGCGCCAATATGCTTCCACTCAACCAAGTGGAACCCCTCTTGCATCAATTGTTAAGAATCTATCAATCACTTTAGTCCCCAGCCCCTCTCTCTAAACTCTATTCTTTAACCTCTAACCTCAACAACGATCTCTCTCAAAGCTTCAAACCCTTCTTTGATTGGGAATAGGGGGAAGGTGTGGAACATCCCTTGGTATTCTAATGCTCGAATTGGTTGGCCAATCTCTTGCATTTTCTCCACCAACAGCATTGCATCGGCCTTCAATATCTCGTCGCTGCCATAAATTAACAAGGTATGTTCAGGGAACGTTTTTAAATCGCCCCAAACAGGACTCACCCATGGATGGGTAGAAGGGAGCGTACCCTGCCATCCTCCCATGATGCTTTCAATTCGTTCCAATTTGATCATTCGATCCAAAGGTTGCAAAGCCATCATGGCCTCGCGTCGCGAAAAAGTGTTGTCAACACAAGGAGAAAGCAACACTAAAGCAGAGACTGTAGGCCATCCTTTTTTTGCAATCTCTTGAGTAAGCGTCATGGCCACATTGCCCCCAAAGGAATCACCCATTAACACTACACGCCGATAGTTCAAAGGCAAAACCCAACGCTCGTAAAAATCAAGCAACACTGAAATATCATCAACACAATGGTATTCAGGGTATTTTGGATATATTGGCATGACTACGGGGTAATGGGTTCGAATGGACAAATCATGCACAAAACGCCAGTGGAAAAAGACAGGCTGATAGATGCATGCTCCCCCGTGTATATACAACACCAAAGTGTCGCTATCATAAAATGGAGCTGTCTTAAAGACTTGCATGGAGAATCCATAGGAGGCCTCGAACATGGTTTCCGAATATAAAGCCCTGAAAACTTTGGGTACTCTCACCAGCTTTTTGTTGATGTTTCGGCAATGCTCCAACTCTGCCTGAACCTCTTCGGGTGTCGCGTCACGAAGCGAGGAGAACATCACATCCAGATATTTTTCAGTAAACTGTCGTCCTGTGTACATATCCGTTGATAATCAGGGTCTTTGGTAAATCTTTAAATCAAACAGCGAAGCGGCAGCGATGATATGGTCAAACAAGTCACTTTGAATCTCCTCGTATCGGGTCCAGTCTTTCTCTTTGCTGAATGCATAGATTTGCAAGGGAATGCCGAACTCGGTAGGCTGGAGCTGACGCACCATCTTCGTCATGTTTTGGTTGATGTTAGGATTCGATTTGATATAAGCGGTGATGTAGGCACGGAACACGCCGAGGTTGGTCTGTTGACGCCCGTTGATGATATTAGAGGTGTCAATCCGGTTGGCTTTGTTATATTCCTCGATATCAGCCTCTTTCTCTTCAAGATATTTCTGAATGCGTTCAATCTTCTTAAAACGTTCCAGCATCTCGGGCGTGCAGAATTGAATGCTCTTGCTGTCGATGGTGAGGCTCCGCATGATGCGTCGTCCACCGCTTTCCGACATGCCTCTCCAGTTGGTGAATTGATTGGTGACCATCGAGGAGGTGGGTATGGTGGTGATTGTGTTGTCAAAGTTCTGTACCTTTACGGTGGTAAGGTTGATTTCCAACACCGTGCCATCGGCCTGACCCATCACAATCCAGTCGCCAATGCGCAACATGTCGTTCAATGTCAGTTGGATGCTACCCACAAACCCTAAAATGGTATTTTGGAAAATCAATAGTAACACGGCTGAGAGGGTGCCTAAGCCGATGATGACCGAGCTCACGCGTTTCCCCATCAAAAATGAGATGATCAGCAAGACACAAAAAATAATCAAGATGATTTTAATGGTCTGAATTAAACCCGTCAAAGGCTTCATCTTCGAGGTCTGGTGCATGTTGTAGATATCACTAACCACATTCACCACTGAGAACAGCACCATGGTGATGACCACGATGTCATAAACAATGCAAACCCCAAAGAGAAAATGACCGATATTGGGGAAATCAGGGAAGCATGTCCTGATGGAGTGCATCGCCAAAACCGAAGGGATGAGCAAACATAAGCGCATCAGTACTTTGTTGTTGATTACCTGGTCATCGTATTTTGTCTCAGAGCGCAAAATCACTCTGTACACGGTTTTTTTGATGATAAACCTTGTCAGATACATAAGCAAGATGCCGATGGTCAGCATCAAGAAAAAAGAGAGTCCTTCAGAGAAGACGGAGGCGTAATAATCGCTGATATTCATTCTTTTGAACATCCGCATGAGCCAAGAAATAGTATTTTCTATCATAATAAAATGGTTTTATACAATGACATGCAACGACAAGGGGTGGACTTGAATATGAAGGTCTTTTTCCGTCGTTATGGACTCTCCATCGATGTTAAGAACGTCCGCTTGTGGTCTGACGATGGTTACCGAATCCGTTTGGATGATATCTACCTTAGGGGATTTGTCCATGCTCTTGCTGAGGAAAAAGCCACTCATGACCGGCAGTTCCAGGGCGTTGGGCTTTCTAACGATACAAATGTCAACCTTACCATCCCACAAGCATGCGTGAGGGGAGATGGGAACGTCGTAACCCATTTGGTTGGAGTTGGCGAAAGAGATGAAGAAAGCCTTGGTATGAATGGTCTTGTCGGGAAGAATAAGGGTATAATCCTTCTCACCCAGGGTGAAAAAGTTTTTCACTATATATCGAAAATACGTGTCGAAACCATGATGTTGGTTTTTGGCATAGTCATCGGCCACCTGAGCGTCATAGCCTGTGCCTGCGATGCTGATGAAAGGGATGCCATTTACCGTCACCGTGTCGATTTGGCACACTGCATTGCGGTTGATACGCTCGATGGCTTTGGCAGGATTCAAAGGAATACGCAGGCAACGTGAAAGACCGTTGCCCGAACCATGAGGAAGGACAGCAAGGGCTATATTGGTACCGATCAAACAAGAACCCACCTCATTGATGGAGCCATCGCCACCTGCCACAGCAACGATGTCATATTGTTGTGCCACAGCTTCTTGAGCCAAAGCAACCGCATGGCCAGCATAATCTGTGACCACAATGTCATCATCAAAACGGCTGTGGTCAAGATTCTCCTTAATGGATTTCGACAGATTCTCCTTGTGTCTCTTGCCCGCAATCGGATTGAGGATGAATAGTATCTTCTTCTTGTTCATGCAAAACCGATTTGTCGATATATAATTGGTTGTAAATAAATCTGTTATTATATTCTTGGATGCGTTGCCTCAACTTTTTTGCGAGATCAGGACATTGGATATGAGAGATGAGGTTTTCCTCAAGATCCGGGTCTGTCTGAATGTTAAAGACACCGATTGTGTTCTCTCCGTCCGACTGTATCAGATAACGGCCATCACTATATTGATATGTCTGGTTGAGGAAAGAGATGAAAGCAGGCTCGGTGACCGAGTCAAAGACGTTGCGTCCGAATGAGAACACCGTGTCGTTCAGCCCCAATGCAGAAAGAATGCTGATATTGAGGTCGATCTGCTGCATCATCTGTTTTTCTTTCAAGGCTGGTATTCTCGAAGGCATGAAAAAGGCGATGGGAATGGAATACATGCCCCAAAGATTGCTGTACTCCGACTGAAAATGCTCAGTGTTGGCATGGTCAGCGGTAATGACAAACAGAGTGCTGTCGTACCAAGGCTGTTTTGACGCTTCTGCAAAAAAGTCGCGCAAAGCGCAATCTGCGTAATACACCGTCTTCTCAAAGCCGCTCCACAGATAAGCTTCTTTGGGCAACTCGAAATTCTTGGGAAGGGTATAGGGATGATGCGATGACAAGGTGTAAATCACCGTGGCAAAAGGAGGTTCAAAACCATTGATATTCTGGATGCAATATTGGAGGAAGGGACCGTCGAAGATGCCCCAGCGTCCGTCAAAGTCGTCGTCATTGCCATATTCGTTGCGCCCATAATAAGTATCGAACCCTGTGTTTGAAGCATAAACATCGAAATTCATGGTTCCGTTGTTGCCTCCGTGGAACATGGAGGTGTGGTAACCATGAGGCTTCAGATAGGCACCCAATCCCTCCACTTTGTTACTGAAATAAGGCGAAGTCGTGAAGTCAACCTCCATCAAGGATGGGATGCCTGAAAACAATGAGGGAAGCGCCTCGATGGACCGTCGTCCATTGGCGCGACCGTTGAAGGTGAGACTCCGCTCCATCAAAGAGTCAAGAAAAGGAGTGAGGGGAAAACGACACTTGGGATTATAATAGGTGATCATCTCCTGGCCAAAGCTCTCCAAAACCAAGAATACCAAATTGGGCTTATAACCAAGACTGTCAGTGACATAACGATTCGATAAAGTGGAGTAATGTTCTGGGGAGAACTCCATCTCCTCTGGCATATACCATTGAACCTCATTCAAAGCCTTGCTGGTGGAACTCTTCACGATGGTGAATGGCGTGTTAAGAACTATCGGAACGTTATGTGAATCCGTGTAGCGCAACGCTGTCATCATATTCACAGGCTTGGCCTGGAGTCCTCCTCGGCAAGCTATCAGAGTAAGCAACACCATGACCATCAACGACATCCATTGGAAGAAATGCCAACGAGATGAGAAAACCTCCTGCTCTGGTTTCGAGTGCAACCGGGTGCGTATGGCTACCACCACCAGCAATAGGACCAATAACACCGTCAGAATCAACATATACCAATAGTCCACCACAACCTGCCCAATGATGGGTCCAATGTTCTCATCAGAATTACCAAAGAACTGAAAGAACTCTGAGGTCATTCGCTTGCCGATAAACCGGAAATAAATCACATCAATCATGTTGAATATGATAATCACAGCATTCACCGCAATATAATAAACGTCCATGATCTTGCCTAACACTTTGTTATAGATGAATTTGAAAGGCAAACAATAATAAAGGATTACTGGAATATTGGCGTAGGCAATGACCACCAAATCGAACCTCATGCCCGAGATGTATAGCTTAAAGGACTCGCCAAGACTAAGATGATTGAAAAAGTCGAGATTGAAAAGATAAATCAGCCATCGGCTTATCGAAAACAGGAGGAGTACAACTAATAATCTGATACATAGTTGTATGACTGGCAGATCTATCTTTTTTTTCTTGGTATGTGAAGAATAGTAGCTCATGATTGTTATGGATAGATTTTGAATCCGTGCAAAAATAGCCATTTCTCTCAAATAGGCAATTACAATTCGGGAAATAGTCGTATATTTGCTCATTCAAAAATAACCATTTATGAAAAAATCCATTCTTTTGTTTCTCTTGATGGGCGCCGTGGCATTATGCAACGCGCAAGAGTCCTTTCCTCAGTATCGTTCACCTCTTGATATACCACTCTATCTTAGCGCGACTTTTGCCGAACTACGCAACAATAGTTTCCACGCAGGCATTGACATCAAGACGCAAGGGGTGGAAGGGAAAAAAGTGTATGCGGTGACTGATGGCTACGTCAGCCGTATAGGGGTTTCTCCATTCGGTTACGGTAATGTCATCTACATCACTCACAATGATGGCTATACCTCCGTATATGCCCATCTTCAACGTTTCAATACCGCCATCGCCAAATATGTGAAAGACTATCAGTACAAGAATAAAAAGTTTGCTGCTTCCATCTTTCTGGGCAAAGAGACTTTTCCCATCAAAAAAGGCGATCTGATTGGATACACGGGGAACACAGGAGGCTCTGGCGGCCCCCATTTGCATTTTGAAATTCGGCATACCAAAAGCGAGAAACCGGTCAATCCTCTTTATTTCGGTTTGAACATCGTGGATGATGTGCGACCTAATATCAAAGGGGTTTCTGTTTATCCCGTTGACGAAAACTCCACTGTGGAAGGCAACGATAAACCTGTGTATTATAGCGTTGAGGGTAAAAAAACGAATTTCGTGCTGAAAGACCGTGAATACGTCCATGCCAATGGAAAAATCTCCTTTGGCATCAACACCGATGACCAAGTAGGCACCTCTCCCAATAAGAACGGACCCTATACCTACGAACTCTATCTTGATGATGTTCTTAGCTTTAAACTGGAGTGTGACAGCTTCTCTTACAGTGAGCCTCGTTATGTCAATAGTTTGATTGACTACAAACGCTATAAGGAAAAAAGCAACCGGTTTGTCAGGACTGAAGTGGATCCTTTCAACAAACTCTCCATGTATGTGTTGAAAGATGGGGTGGCAACCGTTGCGGAAGGGGACACCGTGAAAGTGGGCTTCAAAATCACCGATTATGCGGGCAATGCCTCTAAAATCTCTTTTAAATTGGTGGGAACCAAGCCTATAGTGGTGGAAAAAGAACCCATCATGAGAAGCCAATATTTCATGAAAGCCGATGGCAGTATTAATAATAGGATTGAAATTGACAACTTTCAAGTAGAGACAGAAAGAGGTACCCTCTTTAGGGACACCTGGATGAAAACCGGTGCCTCCGACCCCCAAGGATGCTGTTCTCGCTGCTATCGATTCGGCGAAGACACCCAAGCCGCATTCAAAGCATTCAAAGTGCGTATCAAACCCGATGAAAAATGGGCCAACAACAAAAAAATGTTCATTGCTTATTTCGATAGCAAAGGCAAAGTGTCGTCTTTAGGTGGCACCATTGCAAACGACGGATACATGGAAACCAGCACCCGCTCATTGGGCGAATACGCTTTAAAAATCGACTCAATTGCTCCTGTAATTAAATCATTGAATTTTAAGGAAAATGATACTATTACTTCAAATAGTACTTTAAGATGTAAAATCAGTGATGACATGACTGGAATTGACCATTACGATATGTATGCAAACGATGCTTGGTTGCTTGGACAATACGATGCAAAGAATGACTTGCTCTATTATGAAGTGGACAATCATCTTAAAGCGGGAAACAACTGTATCAAGATTGTCGTGAAAGATGCGGTGGGTAATAAAACCACGAAAAAAGTAAATGTTTTTAAAAAATAATCAAAATAGTTTAATTTTTTCAACGTAATATAGAAATAATCATTATTTTTGCCGCATTATTTTTAATTTAATCGGTAAAAATGAGTGATAAAATAGTCTATAACAATTTTTCTTCATCAGATTATTACGACTGGATTGTCAACCATACAAACAACGCTGAATCAATCTATTATCTAATTAGAAAGCGGCTGGTTGGCATGTTATATCGCGTGTATAAAATATACGGTTATGGATTGAATGATACGTTTGAGGATACGATAGATGATTTCTTTTTATATCTGTACGATTGGAATCTGACGGATTCTCAAAAGCCTTTTGCCATCATGGAAGGAATTCGGAACAAGGCTGCTTTTTTTGGCTGGGTGGTGAGCACCTACCGTTTTTTCCTGCTGAACAAGACGCGTGAGGAAGAGAAACGGATTCAGTTGATAAATGAAGCCCGTTTGCAATTCCATGAGGAAGAAGCCCAACACCCACAAGAGGCTATGGTGCATCTGTTGACGACCGCCATCGCATACGCTGACCAACATTTTACGCCACGAAACCGTTTTCTGTGCTATAGGATGTTGCTGTCGCTGTTGGATCACTCCAGGGCAATTCCACAGGAACGTATGGCACAGGCTTTAGAGATGCATCCCGTGACCTATCGTGTCTGCACCAAACGACAAAAGGACAAGTTAGGGGATTACATCTTGCTTCAAGAGGCAGGTCATGTACTCACGCTCGACGTAGCGCATCAATTTATGCGCGATAGGATGGCCAATGAGTTCCATCAACTTTATGAATTGTTGATGGAGTATTACAACGAAACACTTGGCTTGCTGCCTACAGCGGAGAAAATCAAGGCATTGCGTGTGGAATATGGTCGTTACAATGGCACCACTGTACACGAAGAAATCCAGTATGGGTTCAAAGACGTAGATGAAGTATGTTTGTTATTCGGTGCCTTGAACAAAATGCCTTGAGGGTCTTTTTTATGGTTTTTCAACGAAAGAGTATTCAACGGCTTCCAGGAAAAGGGCATGGGCTGGCACCGACTCTCCGGCGGAACAACGGTTTTTCTTTTCAATGACTTCCTTAAATTGTTCAAGGGTCATACGGCCTTTGCCGACCTCAAGCAGCGTTCCCACAATGGCTCTTACCATGTTGCGCAAGAACCGGTCGGCGCGAATGCGAAACACCAAAAGACCATCCAACTCAAACCAGCGCGCCTCCATGATTTTGCAGTCGTTGGTCTTCACCTGAGTGTGCAGCTTGCTGAAACTGGTGAAATCATGATAGTTAAATAGTAAATCAGCGGCCTGTTGCATCTTTTCCACATCGAGGTCCCCATAAAGGAAATAGGCATCTTGCTGATGGAAAGGGTTCTTTTGTCTTGAGATGTAATAATGATAGGTGCGCGACACCGCATTGAAGCGGGCGTGTAGGTCTGCTGGGACTTCCCATATTTTGTACAACACAATGTCGGGAGGAAGGAAGACGTTCAGCCGATACACCAGATCCTGACAATTAGCGATAGGGGTTTCCACATCGAAATGGGCATAGTAGTTCCGGGCATGTACACCGGTATCTGTGCGTCCGCAACCTGTGACGCTGATCTTTTGTCCCGTTTTCAGGGTGAGACAACGCTCCAACTCCTCTTGTACACTGGGGGAGTGGGGCTGAATCTGCCAGCCACAATAGCGTGCTCCGTTATATGCAAGATGGATAAAATACCTTTTCATGCTGCAAATTTACAAAATAGACTATCTTTGCCAACAAATTCATCAATCATGAGAACGAGTTTTTTATCTGATGACACCATCTGCGCAGTGGCTACCGCTCCTGGCATGGGGGCTATTGCCGTCACAAGGCTCTCGGGGCCTCAGGCGCATGAAATCATCTGTCGTGTCTTTTTTCAACAAGGGAAGCCATTCTCTGAAAAGAAAATTCAAGGATATCGCTCCTTTTATGGCAGCATCATACTTCCTTCCAGCACCGACCAAACTATTCCTGAAGTACTCGACGAGGTGTTGGTGACTTTTTTTGTAGCTCCTCATTCCTTTACAGGGGAGGATTCCGTTGAAATCAGCACACATGGATCGGCTTATATCCAGCAGCGACTTCTGGAGTTATTGGTCGAACAAGGGGCACGTATGGCACTTCCTGGCGAGTTCACCCGCAGGGCATTTGTGAATCGAAAATTCGACTTGGCTCAGGCCGAAGCCATCGCCGACCTTATCGTCTCTCAGAACGAATCAGCACATCGTCTGGCTATGAACCAGCTCAAAGGCGGATTTTCCAAAAAGCTTCAAATGTTACGTTCAAAGTTATTGGAAATCACATCGTTGATTGAACTTGAACTAGACTTTTCTGAAGAGGATGTGGAGTTTGCGGATCGTCACCAGTTGATGTCATTGTTAGAAGAGACCCAACAGCATCTCGCTGTGCTGACCGACTCGTTTCGGTTGGGCAACGCCATCAAAAACGGCGTTCCAGTGGCTATTGTGGGAGAGACTAACACGGGCAAATCCACATTGCTGAATGCGCTCCTCGGGGAGGATCGAGCCATCGTGTCGGATATCGCAGGTACTACCCGCGACACCATCGAGGAAGTGATGAATCTTCATGGAACCCTGTTTCGCTTCATCGACACCGCTGGCATCCGCGACACCCAGGAGACCATTGAGCGGATAGGCATCGAACGAACCTTCCGTAAAATCAATGAAGCCGACATTGTCCTGGCTTTGATTGACATGACCAAAGGCATCGATTCCATGATAGATGCAGCAAAGTTCATTCTTGAGAAGGCGGATCTTGCCCATCAAACTCTGGTGTTTCTGCTCAACAAGTCAGATCTTTGTCCCTCGGGTTCAGCTGAGTTTATTGACCAGCTGAAAACCACGGTTTGCGAAGCAGTAGGACCGCAAACGAGTCATGTCTTCATCCAAACTCTCTCCGCAAAGACCGGCAATGGCCTCGACCAGCTCCTTCAGACCTTGACAGCGATACAACAAGACACGAAAGTGCGTCCTGATACCGTCATGGTGACGAATGTGAGGCATTATGAAGCGCTGAAGAAAGCCTCTGAAAGTCTCAGAGCTGTTCAGACTGGTTTAGAGACAGGCATACCCACTGACCTGGTAGCGCAAGATTTAAGGGAAGCTTTGTACTATCTCGGTTCCATCACAGGTGAAATCACCACAGATGAGGTTCTTGGTTCCATTTTCGGACGTTTTTGCATCGGTAAATAAAAAAGAGGACGACTGTTGTGCCGTCCTCTTTTTCATCATTAAAGACCAGATGATTATCTCACCACAATCTTCACTGACGTACTGCCATTGGCGTTCTGCATGGTGATTACATACAGACCTTCAGCCAGGTCATGGGTGAAACGCAGATGGCTCTCACCTGCAATGGACTTGCGCATCACAGGCTGTCCAAGCACGTTGAACACCGTCATCTCAAGACAACTCGACTCGTTGTTCTCAACCACGATTTCGTTGCTGAAGTTCCACACCTTCACATTCATCTCCGTTACATCGGCAACAGACAAATCTGTTAGGTCAATGAAAATCGGTGCATCTATGCCGCAGGTCGGATTTGCTGTGGCAACCTCACCCCAGAGTCCATCATAATTACCTTCATTATAACCATCGGTGTAATATTCTTCAATGACATAGCTCTCCAAGTCGAGAATCCAGATGGCGTTGACACCCAACTCATTGTCGTTAGGCAAAATACCTCCGAAGTAACCATTCTTGCCTGAGACCTCTTCCTGGTAAAAGTCAGCATATTGATTAATAGCGGCATAATCAACACCGGTGGTCTCAATGCTAGTGGAGTAGATGGGGCGGAATGCGTAGTCATCGTCAGCAAAGAGCATGGCGAAAGTCATCGGCTCATTGTTTGTCTTCACATAGAAAGCTGAACCTTGGTTAGCTCCCGTCTCAGTACCGAAGTTCAACACAGTGGCATAGTCCTCAGTGGTGAAGATATGAGCCACATCGGTGCCGTCGTGACCATCATTGGTGCGAATACGGAGATAGACATGGTTTCCAGGCGTGAAACGGGCGTTGGCCGTGGGCTCATTAATCATCCAAACAAAGGCATCGCCATCCTCGTTCGTGGTGAACTCACCATAGCCGCCTTCTGTCGAGAGGCTTGGACTGGTGCTGCGATAGAATCCATCGGGATGGGCATAGATGACATTGCCCGCACCAGCAATCTCTGGACCATCATTGTCATCCACAAACTGGTTGACATATCGATAAGTGGTGTTGGGTTCCAAATAGCTGAAATACACAGCGACAGCCAGCGGAACACGGTTGTTATTCGATCCATTGTTGCCTTGGATGTAATAAGGCATGAACGGTTCAATGAACGGTTGTTCGGCACTGAGCACCTCGCCGCTGAGCGACACGGTGGCAGTGACACCAGAACTTTCAACAACCACTTCTGCGTTATAGGTGCCGACCTCATCTCCGTCAAGTATGACGAAAATTTCAGTGGGCTCAAGGGTTTCTTCAGCATTGATAACCAATGAGGTTTCATAGTTCTCACCGTCCAAAGAGATCAGGAAAGCGAGATTGCCAGTCACCTGAAGTGTAACACCACTGTTGTCGGAACCTGGAAGCGGAAGCAGGTTGCCGCCACTCACCATAAAACTCTGAACCTCTGAAGGTCCTTCTCCATAGAGATGGCTGAATCCGCCCAAAACATTCGGGGTGACATTGAGATAAGGATCTTCATTGCTGCCGCCACTAGTGTAGAGCGTAATGTCATCAACTTCCCAACCCGCTGCTGCGTCATCAGTGGATTGGTATCTAAAGGCGATATAGCAGTTGTTGCCATTGAAGCCTTCCAGTGAAAGCTCGCCGGTCTCCACCCAGCTCCAGCTACCTGTGGAGAGCTCGCAAGTGATAGGTTCCCAACTGGCACTGGCGGGTTCCACGCCGTCATAGTCGTTGGAGAAATAAACTTCCAGATCCGGACCGTTATAGTTGCGTGCCGTACGGAAGCTGAGCATAGCACCGGGGTTTGCGTCAAGGTCGAAAGCGGGTGAAATCAACCAGGCCTCATTAGCTCCTTGGTTATAGGCATTGGCGTAAGCATAATGGTTGCCTCCGTATGAGTTAATGCTCCATTGATACTCTCCAACGACCGTGACGTTGGTCCATCCGTTCCAGTCGCCTTCCCAGTCTTGGTTGAACAACACCGTCATGCCGGCGTTGATGATGTATTCAGCGCTGACCACCGCACTGTTGTTGTAGCCTTCTTTCTCGGCGTATGCCCAAAGTGTTGTGCTTGCAGTGACAGCAATGGGGGCTTCGTACAAAGTCCAGGGGCCTTCCTCCGACACATTGCTATAATAAATCACAGCTTCTTCAGTAGCGCAGGTAAGCGTCACTGTTTGAGCTTCGTAATAGGTGCCACCTTCAGGAGTGAACACAGGAGCGTTGACAAAAGGAGTGCCGCCTGTGCTGTTAATAAAGAGGTCGAGATAGAAATTATAGTTGGCGCCGTTGCCATTGGTCATGTTGGAAGTGGAGTAGGGACCAAAGTTGTGGTTGTTGTTCAAGGCTGCCGCCCTGTTGGTAACATTGGCGTTGATAATGTTGAAGGCCGAATAATTGGAAACCATCACACCGGTGTCGATGGAGGTGCCTTCCGTGACCGTCCAAAGTGCGTTTTCACCACCCGTGGCGAAGTTGGTTCCTGAGGAATAACCCAACAGGTTTCCGGCAGCATTGGTGAAGGTGAAGTATTCACCCGATACGCCCACAGTCCATGCGTAGGTATCTTCGTTTCCAGTGATGCTGGTAGGCAGCACCTCGTCAGCACCCGCCATGACAGACATGAAGAATACGCCTTCGGGTTTGCCACTGGTGGAAGCAGTCATGGCATAATAGCTGTCCGGATTGTCATTGTCGTAACGGGCAGCGACAATCACACGGCTTCCTTCGGTCAACTCGCTGAGGCTGTGAATCCTTCTCCAGTCATTGGTGACAGGACCGCCTTGTTCAGTCACACTACCCGAAAGGCTGGTATAAACATCATCCGCACCGTTCGAGATGATAGTCAGGGTCTCGTTGTTATATTGACCTACACCAAGGCCTGCCTTCAAACGAACATAGACCATGGCATCTGACACCGTGTAATCTTCAGGGAAGAAAAGGATGGCTTGCGTAGGCATAAACTGTGTTCCTGAACCAATGGAGATTTCGTAATGTTCAGGGGCAATCACCTTGATATAGCTATTAAGATTGGTGCCGTTGACAGTCAAAGACTGTTCCGCTGAAGGCCCTTGGTTCACAATGTAATTGAAACCACTCAAAGCGGTCTGGTCAGCAGTGATAGTAGGACGATGGCTGTAGATGACATCCTCACTGCTCCTCACCAAAAGCTGTGGAGCGTTGAAACAACCAACGACACCCGTCACGTTCACAAGGTCACCAGCCACAAGACCCTCGACAACAGGCATCTTATAGATGTTCATGGAATAGTCACCTTGCTCAATCAATGAGTTGCCATTGGTATTGATGCTACGAATGATGGCATGGTTAATTCTCACACGGGTGGATTGCAGCATGTTGTCGCCTTGATAGTCGGCTTGCAGCTGCGCTAATGATTTGTCCTTCAAGGGCAAAGGATTGTCTGAAGACAAAATCACCAGTTGGTTTTCGTCGTTGCCGTTGATGCCTGAGAGTTCCACCAGACCTGAATACACGGAACGTTTGCCATAGCTCCGCACCTTGTCGCCCACTGCCAGTTCTGAAGGAACCGTGTTGTTGTTCAGATACAGTACGATAGCGGCAGTGTTATCTTGTACATAGATGTTACGATTGTCAATGTGGGTCACGATGCCTTCTACCGTGGCATATTGGTTGTTTTCCAGCTGACGAGCCTCAGCGATGGTGATGGGGCTAAGAATCTCGTAGGTAGCAGAGGCAATCAAGCTGCTCATCCAGTTGGCTTTGGTGGCTATAGCTTTGATAGTCATGGTGTTTCCCACAAAGATTGGTTGGGTGTAGAGCGCACTGTTTTCAGTAGGCTCAGTGCCATCGAGGGTATAATGAATTGCAGCACCTTCCGTATTGCATTCGATGGCTACCGTCTGGGCATTCATATAGGAACCAGGAGCCACGCTAAACACTGGGGTGGCTACAGCGTTGCTGATGGTGACACCGCCGTTCAGGGTCACAGTGGCTTCGTCACTACCACTGACGAGCGTGATGGTCGAGTTGTAGTTGCCCATCGTCAGTCCTTCCATCAGTCGAACGTAAACGACAGCATTTTCAAGAACACCATCAACAGTGTTCAAAGTCAGTGTCGTATTGTAATAACCATTTTGTGTTGTGCTTACTTCGTAGTAGTTCTCTGCTGTAACAGTCAACGTTTCGTTGAGATATTGTCCATTGATAGTAAATGACTTCGCTGATGACGGACCTTCTCCTTGCTCGTAGGTGAAACCTTGCAGCGTCATGGGGGTCACGCTAAGATTGGCGTTTAAGGTCGTCACATCGTCGGCAAACGCCACACGCAGCTGAGGATTGTTGAAATAGCCGATTACGGCAATCACATTGACATGACTACCTTCTGGCACATTGATGTCGGACGGAATCCTGTAGATGTTGATTGTCTGGTCACCTTGGCTTAACACCGTGTTGTTTGAGGGATTCAAAGCACCAATAACAGCATCCTGGATCATGACACGGGTGCACTGCAAGGCATCGGCACTGCCCTCGAGGCATTCTGCGATGGTCTTAATAGCCAAGGGGAGTTCGTGGCCAGTGCTGACCACCATGAATTGGGCTTCGTCAGCCCCGTTAATGCCGGACAGTTCGACGAGACCTTTATATACTGTCTTCTTACCATAACCACGCACCAAATCACCAAGAGCCAGTGTCTCAGGAACGGTGCCACTGTTCAAGTACAGAACAAGACCGCCGGTGGCATCTTGAATGTAGATGTTTCTGCCATCCATGAAAGTCACGACACCTTCGACAAGGGCATACTCGTTGTTGGGCAACGCACGTGCCTCGGCAATGGGCATCACGGTGGGGAAGGTGTAAGTTGCTGTGACGACTTCGCTGTCCGTCATTCCAGACTTCACTGCAAAAGCCTTGACGGTGGTTGTGGCATTCACGGTGAAGGGAGCGGTATAAAGCGTGCTGTTTACAGTAGGAGTGGAACCATTGACCGTGTAATGGATGGCGGCTCCTTCGGTAGCACAGCTGAGGGTCACTGCAAGAGCGGTGGAATAATCGCCTCCCTCAGGAGTGATGACAGGGGTGGCTACCTGCTCAATCACAGGAGCACCGATTTCAACATCAGAAGCGTATGCCACACGGAGTTGAGGGGCATTGTAACAACCGATGACACCGGTAACCGTGACTACATCACCTTCTTCAAGACCATCGACAACAGGCAGTTTGTAAATGTTGAAGGTATTGCCATCTTGCGTAATCGGGGTGTTGCCTCCGTTGTTGATTTCGCCCACCGTGGCATTCTCAATCTTCACACGGGTGGACTGTAACATATTGACACCGTTCTCATAATCAGCAAGAATGTCAGCAATGGTAGCAACCGATTCAGGAAGATCGTTGCCAGTAGAGAGGATGCTGAATTGGTTTTCGTCGTTACCGTTGATGCCCGAAAGTTCAAGAAGGCCTCTGAACTCAGCTAACTTACCATAAGCCATGACCATATCGCCGAGCGCGAGGTCGGCAGGCACCGTGTTGTTGTTCAAGTACAGGTCAATACCTGCGGTGGCATCCTGGATGTAGATATTTCGTCCATCGATAAACACTACAACACCTTGAACCTGAGCATATTCATCTATTGCTAAAGCACGGGCAGCAGCAATAGTCATCACTGAAGGCGCTTCCAAAATAGTATAAGTGGCAGAGGCCACACTGCTGTTTTGCATCTCATTTTTCATCGCGATAGCCTTGACCGTCGTGGTCTCGCTGATGGTAAGAGGAGCATTGTATAAGGGACTACCCGCATTGGGGTTAGTGCCGTCAAGCGTGTAACGGATGGAAGCACCAGGAGTGGAACAGCTGATACTCACCTGTTGGGCTTCATAATAAGTGCCGCCCGCAGGGGTAAAGGTAGGAGTAGCCACTGTAGGGATGACAGGAGCTCCACCGTTTTCTTTGTACAACTGCACGGGACTTTGCGCTGAATAAGTCGATTCCTTGTAATAACGGAAACGCATCTGATTGGCCGCGGAGTTGAAACGCATCACCGAAGTGTTGGAGACAATCAAAACACTTTCTCCATCATAATCTAACGTGTTCAACACAGGAGCATCGCTGAATTTCAAGGCATTACTGCCCGATTGGCCATGGATGTACTTCCCATCATTATCACCACCATCCACCTGGATGGAATAACCACCTTCCATGGGCGAGATGATGAGAGTCACTGGATCAACAGCGGTGATGACACCACCATTGATGGCCATCTCCACATAGCCATTCACAGCATCCACGCCGTTCCATGCCAATGCGGATCCTTCATCGCTTTCCCAAACGAGCAGGTACTCACCCGACCAGTCCGAAAGGGAAGTAGTTACCTTCTCATACGAGGCTTGTCCGAATGCCGTGAAAGCATTCAAGGTCAGCAACGCAAGCGCTGCCAACAAAAAAGTAAACTTCTTTTTCATGATAGTTGATTTAATTAATTGATATTTAACTTTTTACTAATTCTTCTTAAGGTTACTATGCCATGAAACAAAAATAAAGATTTGCTTTTGTATAATAGGTTGTGTAAAGGCACGAATTATCAACATGAATTGTTGATAAAACTGTTGATTTTTTTGTTGAAATAATATTATATTTGCATAAAAATACCATCATGAGAATCTATATCGTCGGTTATATGGGTGCTGGTAAGTCCACTGCCTCAAAACGGTTGGCGCATCGTCTCGGGATGGATTGTTATGACACAGACCGACTGTTTGAGGAAAGGTATCGGATTTCAATAAACGATTTTTTTCACAAATATGATGAGAATCTTTATAGAAAACTAGAGACGATGATTCTGCAATCAACAGAGCAATACGAGAATGCTGTCATCGCCACTGGAGGTGGCACAGCTTGCTTCAACGACAACATGACTTGGATGAATGAGCATGGAATCACCGTTTTCCTGAAAGTAAGCCCTATGACCTCCTATAACCGGCTGCTCCAATCAAAGGTGAAACGTCCACTTGCCATCGATAAGACTCCAGAAGAACTGCTTGAGTTTATCAACACGAATTACACGGCAAGAATGGCGTTTTACGAACAAGCACAAATCATTGTGAAAGGGGAGAACCTCGACCTTGAGGTGCTTATCCAGGCCATCAATGGGTTTAATCCTCCGGATTCAGGACCAGCAACGTGATGTTTTCCACATGCTGCGTATGAGGGAACATGTCAACAGGCTGCACCGCCTTTATTTGATAAGAGGTGCATAACAACTGAAGGTCACGAGCTTGCGTAGCGGGATTGCAACTGACATAAACAATCTTCTTAGCTTTGATTTTGAGGAGCTGTTCCACCACAGTCTCCGCCATCCCTGCACGTGGAGGGTCAGTCACAATGAAATCAGGCCTTCCGTTGGCTGTGATGAACTCGTCAGTGAAAATCTTGGCCATGTCACCGGCATAGAAGGTGCAGTTCTCAATTCCATTGATGGCAGTGTTGACCTTGGCGTCGGCAATGGCCTGTTCCACATATTCAATACCCACCACACGCTTCACGAAACGTGAGAAATACTGAGCAATGGTACCTGTGCCCGTATATAAGTCGTACATCAGCTCATCGCCTGTCACCTCAGCAAGGTCAAAAGCAGCGCGATACAGACGCTCCGCTTGATAGACGTTGGTTTGGAAAAACGACACAGGACCGATTCGGAACTTCAAATCGGGAAAACCAGGTCTTGGAGAGGCCATTGTCTCCATCAGGTAAGGATCGCCTTTCAAACACTCAAACGGCAAGTCATTGATGACATCATTGAGTTTGTCGTTGATAACCAATAGCAATGAGACAATCTGAGGAAACTGCTTCTCTAAAGCGGGCACCAACTCATGACGGATCAGCTTGTCCTCTTCACTGATGACCAGAATCACCAGGAACTCGCCTTTTGAGTTGCATCGAATCACCAAATTGCGCATCAAGCCCTCATGATGGCGGACACTGTAATAGGAGATTCCATGATCCATGGTGAACTTCCTGACAAACAAGCGGATGTCATTCGAAGGATCAGCTTGGAGATGGCATCTCTCCACATCCACCACACGGTCGAACAACGAAGGGAGGTGGAAGCCTAAGCCCTTGACTTCCTCTTCCCCGTATGTGCCAGCCGGTGCACCGTCAGTGAGCCATTTGCGATTGGAAAAAGCATATTCTAATTTATTTCTATAGAAATATTGTTTCTCACACCCTATGATAGGATTGATGCTTGGGTATTCCACTTTGCCGATGCGGTCGAAGTTGTCTTTGACTTGTTTCTGTTTATAATAAAGCTGCCATTCGTAGGCGAGATGCTGCCATTTGCAGCCTCCACAGAGACCGAAATGCTGGCATACAGGTTCCACTCGTTTCTCCGAGCGTTTTTTATAGCGGAGAATCCGTCCTTCGAAATAGTTTTTTTTCTTCTTATATACCTCAATGTCAACGACATCGCCAGGCACGCCAAAAGGGATAAAGATGACTCGTCCTTCGGGTTTAGCTACCGACATGCCTTCACTACCGGCATCTACGATGAGGACATCTTCCAAATACTCAGGTTCTTTTTTCTTTTTATTTCTCATGCTGCAAAACTACGGAATAAATCATAAAGTAATCAAATGTTTATAGGCTTTACCGATATAATCGGTGATATCAGAAGCAATCAAGGCTTCTTGTCCGATGTCTTCGGTGCTGAGGTCACCTGCCAACCCATGCAGATACACGCCAAGCACTGCGGCTTCCTCAGGCTGGTAACGTTGCGCCAGGAGCGACAAAATCATACCGGTTAACACATCGCCGCTGCCAGCAGTAGCCATTCCCGGGTTACCCGTACTATTGAAAAACACGGTGCCATTAGGCATTGCAGTGGCAGAGTGCGCCCCTTTCAGCACAATGATAAGGTTGTATTTTGTGGCCATCTCACGCAAAAGCTCCAAGCGCTCGAAGGAGTTAGCGGTCTTTCCAAACAGCCGTTCAAACTCCTTGGGGTGAGGCGTGAGGATTGTTCTTGGGGGAAGGAAGGAGAGCCAAGTCTTGTTTTCCGAGAGGATGTTGAGGGCATCTGCATCCATCACTATATGCACTTCACATTCTTGAATCAGTCGTTTTAACGCCCGTTGTGTGTCTTCGCCTTTGCCTAATCCAGGGCCAATGCCTACGGCACTGAAAGTGTCAAGATGACCGAAGTCATCGAAACACCGAATGTTTCGTTCAGGTCTGATGTCATCAAGAGTGTATAGCATCGCTTCAGGAACGGAACACATCAACGGAGTCCAAGCAGTTTTGGGTAACAGAACCGACAGCAACCCGACCCCCGTGCGCAGACATGACTTCGCTCCCAAAATGGCTGCTCCAGTCTTGCCTTCCGAACCAGCAATCAGCAAGGCATGACCGTAAGTTCCTTTATGGGAATACTTTGGCCTTTGATGAATTAGTGATTTTATCATCTCACTATCAACCATGAAATTAAGCGTTGTTACTTCATCTAAATATTGAGGATGAAGTTGAATATCCAACACAGTAACCTTGCCTACATAAGCATCGTTTTCAGGCATCACAAAAGCCAGTTTTGGCACTTGAAATGTGAGCGTGTAATCGGCTTTGAACAGGGCAGCAGCGGGGCTAGGGGTGTCGGCGAACAAGCCAGAAGCAATATCGATGGCGACACGAATGGCATCTTGTTGGTTCAGATAGTCGATTAACGCTGCCGCCAGACCTGCAACGGGACGGTTGAGCCCAGAACCAAACAGGGCATCGATGATGATTTCGTTTTCTGTGAACACGGGGAAGTCCGATTCCGACCGTATATCATGGACCTGTACCTTGGTTTCCTGTTGTAGGCGTAGATAATTAGCCTCGCAATCCGGACTCATCTTTTCGGAATAGCACACCCTGTACACTTCAGGTGTCACCCAGTCAAAATAAAGCAAACGGGCAAGCACCAGACCATCGCCGCCGTTATTGCCCATGCCACAGAAAATCTTGACTTTGCTCTCTTCATGAACATGGGGTCTCAGCCAGTGAAACAACTGAGTGGCTGCACGTTCCATCAAGTCAACAGAGCTGATGGGCTCGTTTTGAATCGTGTATTGGTCACCTTGACGAATCTTTTCGGTGTTCAGTATTTTCATCATTGTATTTTTTGCAAAGATAAAAAACCCTATCTTTGTGGCGACAAAAAAAAAGAAATGAAACGACTTTTTATCACCGCTTTATTGTTTATGATGACAGTCGGAGCCCATGCTCAGATCAGGTCATACCTGGAATACGACTACAATCGCACCGATCGTTCCACAGTGGGCTTTGTCGTGGCTTCTGGCTTTCAGATGGCAAACAACTTTCATCTCGATCTCGGCTTGAAGGCCAGCTCGAACTATTATGCTTTGAACGTGGCTTATCAGATTGACCTCCTGAAGGCCAATAAAGGCACACTTTATTTGGAAAACCGCTATTTGTATCGGTTGATGCGTTATCATCTACAAGAGTTTAACGCGTTATTGGATTTTGGCTGGAAAAACACCCATTGGAACTTCCAACTGGGACTTTGCAACCGCTATATCGCCGAGATCCCTCTTAGAAAGAACGGAGGAGAAGGCGTGGTCTTTGAGCCCATGAACGTTACATTTAACATCGAGGGCAACTTGTTCACGCAAGACCATCCCTGGAACATTGGCGGTGGCATCTCCAACTATCGTGAGTTCACCATTGAGCGCTTTACCTTGTTTTATTATAACATCCATGGCTACTATGATATTAACGAGCGCTGGAGGCTGATCGGCGAGGCCGGATTGCATCCCGCTGGAATTCTTAACCTGTCAGCACAATATAACGGATTCTATACCAACTTTGGTTTTATTTTTAAACCTTAAACAAGATGAAAAAAACGAACAACACCTTAGTAATATACGCTTTGCTTCTGGCTCTCGGCCTGATGTTCACTTCCTCATGCAACCGTCTGGATATCTTAGGCATGGTTGTAAACCGTAGTGACACTGAGATTCGCGTGTCCGACTGGCTGGAGTGGAACCAACAACATGAACCTGTCGTCATCGACCATGCTCCTGACCACTATGTTTTTTATTCCTGTTCCGACAGCCATATCAATGATGACAACACACGGTTAGACGCTTACATTACCGCCGAACGCAATGACCAAGAAGCCCTTTTCTCCATCATTGCCGGAGACCTAGCCAACGAGAGCGGAGAACGTCCCTATAACTTGACAGATTCAGCTATGCGTTTCGATCCCGCTACCCATGCCAAGAACGACCCATGTTTCCCCATCATTGGCAACCACGATGTGTATTTCGACTGTGCGGAACACTTCAAAAACCATTATCACACCTCAACCTATTCAGTCACAGTGAATACCGTATCGGGATTTAAGGATCTTTTCCTTTTCTTAGACTCTGGAAACGGCACCCACGGCAGGCAACAACTCGATTGGCTTGAGAAACAGCTCAACCATCGCTCCGAATACCGGTACTGCTTTGTCATCAGTCATAACTGGTTGTTCCGCACCACCTACAACTATACTACAACGCCTGCCGCCAACTTGCCTGAAGATGAGCAATATGCTTTCATGGACCTGATGAGCTGCAACGACGTCAACATGGTGGTGATGGGACATTTCCACTATCGCGACACCAAGACCTTCGGTGGGGTGAAATATGTGATGACTGACAACCTCAACGACGGTTCCGAAGCTTCCTATTTAGTGGTGCGCTGCGCCGATAAGATTACCTACGAGTATCGGGTTCTTGACCTTCAATAACAATACAGATGGAGAATCGGGTCAGGCTCACTGCGGAAAACACGCACATCATCGACTCCTATCTTGTCAAAAGCAAGGATGAGATGCGTGTTTTCCTTCAGGAAATCCGTGAGCATTGCGCACCCGATATGGCTGTCTTGCAACGCAGTCTGTCTTCTTTAATTAGCGAATGGAGGGCACACAACCTTTTTTATCATCTACATGTCTTCCGCAGTCGCACCAAAGATGTTGACCTTGAAAGACGACAACCTTGGTGGCGGGAGTTTTTCTGCCGAGTAATCAGTTTTTTCTATTTCTGGTAGTCCATGAGGACTGTGCGCCTAGGGGAGGTCTCTCACTCGACCGTGACTGACTTAGCCAGATTACGAGGTTGATCCACATTGCAGCCACGCATCACAGCGATGTGATAAGCCAGAATCTGAAGTGGCACAGTGGCCAGCAAGGGCGAGTAGAGGCATTCCGTCTCGGGGATCTCGATGACATAGTCGGCCATCTTACGCGCTAGAACATCTTTCTCACTGATGATGGCGATGATCTTGCCGTCACGAGCCTTTACTTCCTGGATGTTGCTCAGCACTTTCTCGTAGGTGCTGTGATTGGTGGCGACAAACACCACAGGCATGTCTTTATCAATCAAGGCGATAGGGCCGTGTTTCATCTCCGCAGCGGGATAACCTTCTGCATGGATGTATGAAATCTCCTTCAGCTTCAAGGCACCTTCCAGCGCTACGGGATAGTTCTGTAAACGTCCTAAATACAGCATGTTACGGACATCTTTATATTTCGCCGCTATCTCTTTGACGTGCCCGCTGTGGTCAAGAGTCCATTGGATCTTCTCGGGAATGCGGTCGAGTTCCTGGATAAACTCCAGTCTCTCTTCGTCTTTCATCGAGCCTTTAAGCTCGGCTAAACGAAGAGCCAGCATGGCCATCACCGTGACTTGTGAGGTGAATGCCTTGGTGGAGGCGACACCGATCTCCGGGCCGGCATGGGTGTAGATGCCTGCGTCGGTGGCTCTCGAAATGGATGAGCCAATCACGTTACAGATGCCCAACACCACAGCACCTTTCTCTTTGGCAAGTTGAATAGCGGCCAAGGTGTCGGCGGTTTCACCGGACTGTGAGACGGCAATCACCACATCGTGGGGTGTGACCACGGGGTCGCGGTAGCGGAACTCCGAGGCATATTCCACTTTAACGCGGATCTTGGCCAGTTTCTCGATGAGGTAGCTGCCTACCAAGCTGGCATGCCACGAGGTGCCGCAGGCCACAAAGACAATGTTGTCGGCATAAAGCAGTTGCTTCTCATATTTCAAGATACCACCCAAGCGCACGGTGTTGGCTTCGGGATGCAGACGGCCACGCATGGTGTCGCGCACAATGGTGGGTTGTTCATAGATCTCCTTCATCATGAAGTGGTCGAAGCCCGCTTTTTCGATGCTGTCGAGGTTCATCTTCAGTTCTTGCACGTAGGGGATGGCCTCCACGTCCTGGATAGTCTTGATGTGCAGTTCTTCGCCTAACTTGATACGTACCACCTGTTCATCCTCGATATAGACCACTTTCTGGGTGCGGCCCACGATGGGGGTGGCATCAGATGCGATGTAGTATTCCCCTTCACCGATGCCGATGACCATGGGGCTTCCTTTACGTGCGGCGATGAGCTGGTCGGGATGATCCTTCTCAAGCACCACAATAGCGTAGGCGCCTACCACATGGTTCAAGGCGATACGTACTGCCTCAAACAAGTCAACATGTTCGCTCTGTTGGACATCTTCGATGAGGTTAGTAAGCACCTCGGTATCCGTCGATGAAAGGAAGGTGAAACCACGCTTCTCTAACTCTTTGCGGAGGCTGAGGTAGTTTTCGATGATGCCGTTATGGATTAACGCGATGTTGCCCGACTGGGAACGATGAGGATGGGCATTCACCTGGTTAGGCTCGCCATGGGTAGCCCAACGGGTATGGGCGATGCCGATATGTCCCGTGACATCCTTGGAGGCTGCAAAAGTTTCCAGGTCGGACACCTTGCCTTTCGCCTTATAGATGTTCAGTTCGTTGTTCTCGTTTAACAGAGCCACGCCCGCGCTGTCATAGCCACGGTATTCAAGGCGTTTTAATCCCTCAATGAGGATAGGGTAGGCCTCTTGTTGACCTACGTAAGCTACTATTCCGCACATAGTTATGTTTGTTAAAAAAATGCAAAACTACAATTTTTCAGAAAAAAACAAGAAAAAAAAGAAAAAAATCAAACCTTAACATCGAAGGCGTTTTGTGTTGGCTAATAATAATTGAACATCGAAAAGCACGAAAAAAACGAAAATTTTGATTTCTTCAATTTTCGTGCTTTTCGTGTTTTTCGATGTTTATCAACACCTCTAACTTCTCTCCTCCCTTCTTCCCCAGAGGGAGAGGGTTGGTGTTGGGTCTCCCATTTCCCTTTTCTACCGAGATTTAACCCCTATCGGGGTACCCTGCTTTTCGTTTCCCGTTTCTACCGAGATTAAACCCCTATCGGGGTACCCTGCTTTTCGTTTTCCGTTTCTACCGAGATTAAACCCCTATCGGGGTACCCTGCTTTTCGTTTTCCGTTTCTACCGAGATTAAACCCCTATCGGGGTACCCTGCT
>JAEEII010000311.1 GCA_016281295.1 Bacteroidales bacterium | reverse complement strand
TTAATTTTTAATTTGAAAAAAAGTTGTATCTTTGCAGTCTGTTATTTTAACAACAAAAAGTATTAATTATTTAAAAACCAAACAATTATGCCAGCAAGAATTAGACTTCAGCGTCATGGTAAAAAGAATCAGCCTTTCTACCACATCGTTGTTGCGGATGGTCGTGCACCTCGAGATGGAAGATTTATCGAGAAGCTTGGCACCTACAATCCGTTGACCAACCCTGCCACCATCGACCTCAACTTCGACCGCGCCGTCGAATGGGTGAAGAATGGTGCTCAGCCCAGCGACACCGTACGTCGCATCCTCAGCTATAAGGGCGTCCTGCTCCGTCGTCACCTTCAGATTGGTGTTGAGAAGGGTGCTATCAGCCAAGAGACCGCCGATGTGCGTTTCAACGAGTGGCTGCAGGCCAAAGAGGCTAAGATAAACAGCAAGAAGAGCGACGTTGAGAACAACGCCCGCAACACCAAGAAGGCTCGTCTCGAGGCCGAGAAGAAGGCTAACGAGGCTAAGGCTGCCGCCGTCGCCGCCAAGCGTCAGGCTGCCGCCGAGGCTGAAGCTGCCGCTAAGGCTGAGGCCGAAGCTGCTGCTGCCGCCGAGAACACCGAAGGTGAAGCTCCCGCTGAAACCGAGGCTCCCGCCGAGGCTTAATCAATTAGGAGTTGAGATTTCTGAATTAAGAATCATGCAGCGCATGGTTCTTAATTCTTTTTATTATGTTTGGGACAATAATAATGAATTGTTCTCGTTACACAGATATGGAAATAAAGGATTGCTATTATCTGGGTAAGGTGACCAAGCCTTGGGGCGTGAAGGGACAGGTGATACTGTTCCTCGATGTGGATGAGCCGGAGGGTTATGCCGAACTCGACTCTGCCTTTGTGGAGGTGAAGGGGAAATTGGTGCCTTATTTTTTCCATATCGACCAACTGAACGGCAACAAGGCCATCGTGACCTTCGAAGAGATTACTGCTGAGCAGACGACATCGCTCTGCGGCCACTCGCTCTACCTCCCCCTCGACTTGCTGCCGAAATTGGAGGGCAACAAATTCTATTTCCACGAAGTGGCGGGTTTCAGAGTGATTGACAGTGAGAAGGGTGATATTGGCACGTTGGCACAGGTGATTGACTACCCCGCACAGCCGCTCTTTCAGGTGATGAAAAACGAAGTGGAGATACTGATTCCGGTTATCGACGAGGTGATTGACAAAGTGGATCGCGAGCAAAAAACACTCTATATCACAGCACCTAAAGGATTGATTGATTTATATCTTGATAATATTAACACCGAGTGTTGAAATGTTTTTCCTGTTAGTTTGCGGAAAATGCCTATTTTTGCACTCAGAAATACAATGACATCATGAAAGCTAAAGAGAAACCCCAAGAGAAGAATCGCTATTCCCCCGAGGAATTACAGGAATTCAAGGAGTTGATTCTTTCGAAGATAGCCAAAGCTGAAAAGGATCTCGAGATGCTGCAGCAGGCTGTGGCCGGCAGCGAGAACGACGTGACGGATACCGCCCCCACCTTTAAAACTCTCGAGGAGGGAAGCAACGTGTTGCTGAAAGAGGAGAACCAGAAGTTGGCCGCTCGTCAGCAGAAGTTCATTCGTGACCTCCGCGCCGCCCTCATCCGCATCGAGAACGGCACCTACGGCATTTGCCAGGCCACCGGTAAACTCATCCCGAAGGAGCGCCTGATGATTGTGCCCCACGCCACCATGACCGTGGAAGCCAAAGAGGCAAGTAAAAAAAGAAAGTGATTTTTCATAATCCCAACATATAAAACACCACTTTGACAATGTTGGAACCGCTCTTTTCATCAGGGGCGGTTCTTTTTAAAGGGTTAATTAATGGTTATGGGTGACAGATTATTGAAAACAGCGTTGATTGCTTTCATAAGTCTTATAGGATTTGAGGCTGGGGAGGTAAAGGCGCAGGAGGTCGTTGGGGAAGATACAGTGACGACCTCACGGATTCCTAATGGGTTGATTGACGATATGCTGGCAACTAACGAGAGCTTGCATTTGCCTGTGTCGGTGGTGCGTTTCGCTGTCGACGACGATGAACTGGACAATAAGGCGCTGCGTCAGTTGAATCTGATGGTGTCGCAGATGGAGTTGGCAGAAGGGGGAGTGGAATTCTATATTATCGCTTCTGCCGATGACGCCAAAGAGTCGCAGCGGCACAACCGCAAGCTCTGCACGCGCCGAAGTCAGGCGGTATATGATGCGTTGATAAAAGATTTCGGCGTCGACAAGGGGCGGCTGAAGATGCTTCCCGACGGTGGATTCTCGGAGTATGAGCACCAGTACAGCGAACGCATGGTACTGATTATCCAGCACACTCCCGAGACACAGGAAGTGCTCGAACGTTGGATTCCCACTTATTGATTTTTTTCTTTGATTACTTGATGCGAGGGATGGCCTCGATGAGGGTGCGTGTGTAGTCGGTCTTCGGATGGGCGAAGAGGTCGTCCGGGGTGCCTTGCTCCACGATGCGGCCTTGCTGCATCACCATGATGCGGTCGGAGAGGAATTTTACTACACTGAGGTCGTGGGTGATGAAGAGGTAGGTGTAATGGTACTGGCGCTTGAGGTCGTTGAGGAGATTGAGCACCTGTGCCTGCACACTGACATCAAGGGCAGAGACGCTCTCGTCGCAAACCACCAACTCGGGTTGTAGGATGAGGGCACGGGCGATGCAGACGCGTTGGCGTTGACCGCCGCTGAGTTCGTGAGGGTAGCGGTTGTACCAGTCGGGATTGAGGCCCACTTGCTGCATGAGAGCGCAGACACGCTCTTTGGGTGAGAGGTGAGAGGTGAGAGGTGAAATAGTGTTGTGGATATCATGGCTTTCACCTTTCTCCTTTAACTTTTCACCTTTGTGAACCATCAAGGGTTCACTTATCGCGTCGCCGATGGTGATTCTTGGATTAAGGGAAGAGTAGGGGTCTTGGAAGATAATCTGCAGTTTGGGACGTAGGGAACGCATCTCCTTGGCGTTGAGGGTGTCGAGGGGGCGCCCGCGATAGAGGATGCTCCCGTCGCTATGGTCGATGAGACGCAGCAGGGCGCGCCCGAGGGTGCTCTTGCCGCATCCGCTCTCTCCCACGAGGCCAAGGGTCTCTCCTTCCATGATGTCAAACGAGATGCCGTCGACACCTTTGAGGGTCTGCAGAGGCTTTCCGAAGAGGCTCTTCTTCAGAGTATATTCCACCGTCAAGTCCTTGACGGTGACTAATGTTGAATGTTTAATGTCGAATGTTGAATTATTTGTTGTGTCTGCCAATTCTTCATTCTTCATTTTTACTTCTTCATTCGAAAGATAGTCTTCCACCGTTGGTAGTCTTTCGGGTCGGCTGTCGAGGGGAGGGCGGCAAGCCAGCAGACCTTGTGTATAGGGCTCTTTCGGATGTTGTAGGATATCTGCGGCAGGACCTTGTTCTACCATGTGTCCACGGTACATCACTAAGATATCGTCGGCAATCTGGCTGATGACACCGAGGTCGTGGGTGATGAAGATGATGCTGATGCCGTGTTTCTGCTGGAGTGAGCGGAGGAGGTCGAGGATGGTTTTCTGTACGGTGACATCGAGGGCTGTGGTGGGTTCGTCGGCGATGAGGATGTCGGGGTGGTTGATGAGAGCCATCGCAATCATCACACGCTGCTTCTGACCGCCGCTGATTTCATGGGGGTAGCTGTCGAAAATCTTCTCAGGGCGGGGGAGGAGCACCTCTTTAAAGAGCGCGATAACGCGTTCTTTGGGAGTCATCGGAGTACTCTGATTATTCGGAGTATTCTGATGGGCTTTCAGCATTTCGAGGACCTGTGCCCCGCATTTCTGCACGGGGTTGAGTGAGGTCATGGGCTCTTGGAAAATCATCGAGATACGATTGCCGCGGATGGCTCGGAAACCCTCTTCGTCGAGGGTGAGCAGGTCGGTGCTGTCCATCCAAGCATGTCCGCTGACGGAGGCGTTTTTGGGGAGCAATCCCATCAGCGCCAATGAGCTGACGCTCTTGCCGCTGCCGCTTTCACCCACGATACCAAGGGTCTTCCCTCGCTCGAGGCTGAGGTTCAGGCCTTCTACTACTGTCCGTCCGTCGAAAGATACCGACAGGTTCTCTATCTTGAGTATGTTGTTCCTGTGTTCCACGTCAAGGATAACGCCGGCCTCTTCTCTTTTTGGTTATTCCTTCACTTTCTCCCAGTTCACCGTCTCACTGATGCCCAGCACCGAGCCTTTGATTTTCAGGGAACCGTCTTCAGCGAACTCTGCTGTCATCTTGGCGCGCACACCACGCTGGGGGTCATAAATCTTGGTGCCGTCCCAACGTTGTTTCTTCTCGTTGTATTTCAGGCCACTGAAGAGTACTATTTGGTCACAGGGCACATTACGCAACTCCTTGTCGGGATTCTTGGCATCGAGACGCTTGTTACCATTGGCATCCGTGGTTTTTTCCATCCAGATAACCTGCCCCTGGTAGGTGCCATCCTCAAGTTTGACAATCTTCGCTTTGAAGTTATCGCCACTCTGAGCGCTCTGATAGATTCCGATGATGTTGTCACCTGCATTGTTCAATGCATTCTGAGCCATGATGCCGGTGAAAGCAAACATGGTGATTGCCAGTGTTGTCAAAAACTTTTTCATTCTTGTGCTTTTTTAGTTTGATGATGCAAAAATACGTAAAAACTCCCAAAGAAAAATATTTTTTTCTCTTTAAAATTCCCACGCCTAATGCATCAGTATTCGTAATAGGTGGTTTCCACTTTTCATTTTTCTTCGTTCACCTCATTCAGCGCGCCCGTCTCGCTGTCGATGATGAAGCCGCGGACGGTGACATCCTTTGGCATCAAAGGGTGAGTGCGGATGGTCTCCACGGTCTTGCGGACCGATTCCTCGGTGTCGCGGAAGCCCTCAAGCCAGTGGTTGAGGTCGACACCGCATTTGCGGATGGTGTCGAGTGTCTGGTCGGTGACACCGCGGGCCAGCATCTCGTCGTGGAAGTGGTCGTAGCTCATGTGGCAGGCGCCGCAATGCGAGTGCGCCACCACCATGATGCTGTCAACCCCCAACTCGTACACCGCCACAATAAGGCTGCGCATCGCGGAGTCGAAGGGTGTGATGATGAGTCCGCCGGCATTCTTGATAATCTTGGCGTCGCCGTTGCGGAGCCCTAATGCCGCCGGCAGCAGTTCCGTGAGCCTCGTGTCCATGCACGACAGCACCGCCAGCTTTTTGTCCGGGTACTTGTCCGTGACATATTTCTCATACCCTTTCTCCGCCACGAAGCGGCGGTTGTATTCCAGTATCTGGTCAATCATAATCAATTCCAATCTAATGACGTTGCAAAGATACAACTTTTCTTGGATACAAGAAAATATTTTTTTGTATTTGGAATAAATGGTGTATCTTTGCAGCCAGTATTTATGGTATAATGGAGATACAGAACCTTATGACATTCAAGGGCCGCAAGGCGTTGCGCCGCTGGCTGGAGGAGCACCACCAGTCGGAGCGCGAATGCTGGGTGGCCTCGTATCGGAGCAAGCAGCCATTGCCCGACGCCTTGCCCTATCCGGATGTCGTCGAGGAGGCTCTCTGTTTCGGGTGGATAGACTCCACCGTAAAGAAGATGGAAGACGGCCGACTTGCGCAGCGCATCTCGCCGCGACGTAAAAACAGCCACTGGACAGAACTCAACATTCTCCGTTGCCATGATTTAGAGAACCGAGGCCTTATGACGGATGCTGGAAGGAAGGCCTATTTGAATAAATAGATATGCCGGAACTGATCAAAATACTCATCATCTATCTCATCGTCGCCAATGTTGTGACATTCTTCGTGTATGGCGTCGACAAGTGGAAGGCCAAACGCTCCAAATGGCGCATCAGGGAAGCTGCCTTGCTGCTGCTGGCGGTGCTGGGCGGCAGCATCGGTGCCTGGCTGGGGATGAAAGTATGGCACCACAAGACGATGCACAAGAAGTTCCGTTACGGTATCCCGCTGATATTCATCCTTCAGGTGGCCATTGTCGCAGCCTTTGCTCTCTCATCGTGCAGCCACCACAAGGGCAACGAACAAGAATCTCCTGAGGCCATTGCGGAACGTATATGGAACCTCAGTCAGTTCCGCCCCGACGGCTTCACGATAGACATACGCACTATGGAGGCGCCCACCGAGGGTATCGCCGTGGCTTATGCCGCCACGCAGGGGTGCCACTCCCGCGAGGGACTCGTGGCCGTGATGAAGCATGCGCTGGAGCACGACGGCTACGTCGGTGGCTGGTACGACAGCGAGAGCGGCCTCTACTATTTCGACAGCACTCGTCTCTTCCCCGAAGACCAGCGCGACGAAGCCCTGCAGTTCGCCCGCGACAACGGCCAGCTGGCCGTCTACGTCCTCTCCACCGGCGAGGAGATTCGCCTCGACCAGCAGATACCGGCAGCAGCATAGAAGGGATTCGGCTCAAAAAAGGCACATAATTGTGGACAAAATGCAATTATTTGAGCCGTATTTTAGAAAAATGAGATGATTTTGATCCGTATTTGAAAATAAAGTTGTATCTTTGCAGCGTGAAAATCAAAACAAACCGAGATAATGGCGAAGAAGGATAATAATGGTAAGGAGGTTGCTGCAACAATCAGTAGTAATGAGGTCACAGTTTGTGACCAGTCTGTGGCTGTGCAGCAAATAGAGAAGATGATTTTTACCATTCGCGGTGTACAGGTGATGTTGGATAGTGATTTGGCTATGCTCTATGGCGTGGAAACCAAACGTCTAAAGGAGCAGGTGAAGCGCAATATAAATCGTTTTCCAGAAGATTTTATGTTCCAAATCACGTTGGATGAGGCAAAATCTTTAAGGTCGCAATTTGCGACCTTGGACACAACCTCTTCAAGGTCGCAAAATGCGACCTTGAACACTGGCCGTGGACATAATATCAAGTATTTGCCCTATGTCTTTACAGAGAATGGCGTCGCCATGCTTAGTAGCGTACTGCGCTCACCGACTGCCATTGAAGTGAACATCCGGATAATGCGAGCATTCACAGCCATGCGTCATTTCCTCGTTTCCAATGCTGCTGTTTTCCAACGGATAGAGAATCTTGAACAACACCAGATTGCTACTGACCAACGCATCGACCATGTGTTTCAGTTGCTCGAAGTTGGACAGCAACCGCAGCAGGGTATCTTCTTCGACGGACAGGTGTTCGACGCCTATAGTTTTGCTTGTGACCTTGTCCGCTCGGCAAAGAAACGTATTGTGCTGCTTGATAACTACGTTGACGACACGGTGCTGACGCTCCTTGACAAACGCAAGAAGAACGTCGAAGCTGAGATATATACTAAGACAATATCAAAGCAGTTGTCGCTCGACATTGCGAAGCATAATGCACAATACCGTCCCATCACTGTAACACCATTCGACCGTACCCACGACCGTTTCCTTTGCATCGACAATACCGTCTATCACATTGGTGCCTCCCTCAAAGACCTCGGTAAAAAATGGTTCGCCTTCTCGAAGTTAGGAATATTTTCCAGCGACTTATTGGAAATAGCTATTCAATAACTAAAGGGGTAGATAAAGTTTCTCCATAAACAAAATACGGAACGGGCTTTAGTTTCTGTTCCCATATCCTTTTTTTCTCTGTTTCGGATTTATATGAGGACTTGCTTAGCATCGCTTTTAATGCATCAGAAAGCAAAGTATATTCTAAACTTGATTCTGATATATTGATATAAACTTTCTCAATTACTTCCACCCAATCAATATCAAGAAACCTTTTTTCTCCATAATAAACCATATCATCTTCGATTACTTCTTTTGCCTTCGCTTGGCCCATGCAATCTTTCTTTAAAATGAAAAAACGAGTTTCCTTTTCATGTTGGAAATCGAGTCTTTTCATCAAAAGTAAATTCAAGTAATTATCAAAATACGGAATGTCTTTGTTTTTCTGGACATATTTCTGATAATGCTTATTTTCAACATCATCAACAGATTTGTGATGAATATTGTCTATCATCGATGGACTGCAATACATTACTACACCTTCATAAATTGCATCTCCTTTTTCAATGGCTTTCGCCAGTTGGCAGCGGAATTTGTGTTTGTTTATTTGAAACTCAACACAATATGCTCCCAATCCGGCTTTATTGTATGTGTATAATTTCCATGCGGCCTCATTAAATCTAGAGGTGGTTACACATGTGGAAAAAAGCAGTGGGCAATCATTTGGATTGGTTGTCTGAGAATCATAATTAGCCTCGTAAAATCGCCGTTCATATTTATCTTGCCATCTGCTTGGCTCCACCAACATAATATTACCATTCCTAATACTCTGCAACGCCACATCTAGGCTCATATACTTATAAAAATACGGAGCATAAGACAGAATTCCAATCTGGTTGTATTTTTTATTATCACCTAATGCTTTTCTAAACAGAATTCTATCGTCTGTTTTCATGCTTTTTGCGTAATACGTCTTAACTCTTCTAAAATCAGTTGGCTTGCTACTTTTTTTCACTGTTTTATCCATACTAATTACTATTTTGGGGGGATTTCTTCTCACGATATTTTTTCTCTGAAATGCTTAGTGCAGATATAAATTCCACATAACTGTCGTGGAGAAATGGCTTGAAGTCACTTTTAATGAATATTATCTTTGATAGGCTTAATTTGCAATACCTGAAAATTGCATTTTTTCGCCGTACATATTCAGCATGGTCTCCTCTTGACGAACGCTCAATCACAATCATCCACAATTCATATTCAGAATGCACGGCAAGTAAATATAAATAAGGGTAATATAGTGCTGTGCCGACAACAGGATATAAAATAGAAACCACCATGTCATACGAGAAATTATCCATCCCAGACTCGATTATTCTAAATACACTATATCCAAATACGATAAATAAGATAACGTAATAGGTTACACGAAAACAGCCTTGTCCATGAACCTTTTCTTTAGTTATCATGTCGGCATTACCAATCATCCATACAATCAGAATCAGTCCCTGTAAAAGTAATTCAACAAAGTAAGAAAAGGTGTAAGCGTTGACATATATTTCCATGACAATCACGACATTTAGCGCCTCGTTCCAGTACTTGTTTGATGCCAGTTCTGCAGGTTTTTGAACATACTTGGACAATAATGCAACACTAGTGAACAGGTAAAACAATATTGTCTCACGGAGAATGGCCGTAGACCACCCTCCGAGTTTGTAGAAAAGCAATGTGAAAACAGACAAATAAACGTATGCACCGAATATTGGCAATATGATTTTGTGACAAAGGAATGACCTAACAACATGGAGTACGCTTGTTCGCATGCCTTTGCTCGTAACAAAACAATACAATATAAACCCGCCGATAATGGTGATTGTCGCCCATTCCCTACTTGAGAAGAAGTTCAGTATGAATAGTAGCGTATCTCGCATGTTATTATGTTTGTATTTTTATGCTACAAGTGTTTGTTAATAGGCCTCTTCTTAAGAAAACGTATCATGCTTTCTGTTGCAAAGATACCCACTTTTTGAGAATTGGAAAAATATTTTTGCCAGGTGGGATTATTTTTGTATCTTTGCAGCGTGAAATTGATAAAATGATGATGACATAAAACGTAGAAATAGTAAAAGAAAATAATTGAGCTTGAAGTGCTTGTTCTCCTAAGCTAAAGACTGGTAATCTTATCGGACGGAGACAGGATTACGACAGGTTCACGCGTTGGCGTGAAATTCTCGTTTCCTTATTCGTCCAAGGGTATTTACCAGTCACCCAGCTTAGAAATAAGGAGTCAATAACGAAGGTTTTACGCCTTTTTTAACATATATATATTTACGCAATAATAGTTAAACACAGTAATATTATGAGGAATGTATTAACACCTGTTCTACTGGCAGCCATACTTATGGTTGGATGCGAGCAAACACGTCCTGTGGTGCGAGAAAAACAAATACGTGCCGCAGAAGCACAAGCATTAATCATAACAGAACCAATGGTGCTGGAAATTGAAAGTGTTTCCGAACAACCATTGACAGATTCAACGGTGTTCAACATTGGCATGTACACCGATGCCGGCCAACTGAATGCCGCTCTCCCCGAATACAAGCAATACGCATTGGAGGAGTTTGTTTTCAAGAGCGAGTTTGACATGATTGTGAACGCCACGTTTCACACCTACACCCGAAACGATAGCAGGGAACTTGTCGTTGTTGTAAAAGGATACGGAGTAAAGTACAAGAAAATGCGCAAAGCCACCCCGGACGATGTTTGGATGTCTAACTTTGTAAGAGGAAAATAATGAAGAGAATAGTCTTTATAGTTGTATTGGCTGCACTGACCAACACAGGCGTGAAAGCCCAAGAGGTCATAACTCTATCCCAAGGCCACAATGTGAAGACCGAAAAGGTTACGCCGTTGTATCGTCCAACAGGAAACAATATACGAATTTCCATCGGTGGCCCTGTAATATTAGGTATTGAGTATAATCGTTGGATTAAGCCGTGGCTAATGGTCGGTGCTGGAACAGGCTACGGAATGGTAAGGTGTATAGAAACTGTAAATGCACCTGCATATACCAGCTATTATAGCGGATATTACAATCCAGCCAAATATGAAATTGTTTCTAGGCCGGGTTACGGCATCCCATTTTATGTTGAGGCCGAACTGCGGACACCGAAATATAAGTGGTCAGCGTTCCTTAACTTCAAAATGGGATATGGTGTGGGCGTGAAACACTATGGAACTTTCAAAGAAGGCGAGTTATATTGTGGCCAAGATGAGAACAACAACCCTGTATACGGCGAGGTGAATTACGGCTGGAAGCCGTTTTTTATGCTTGCAACAGCAGGATTCGGCTACAAAAGGTTCAGTATGGGAATTGGAGCAGGTTTTCTCGGAGGCCCCAGGAGTGCCAGCATATTGATTGCATACGATATTCCTCTAAAATAGTCCAGGCAAAAGCATACAACAAAGGGAGGTCTCTCAGCCTCCCTTTGTTGACATCAGCCTAAGATATATCCGCATACAGGTTATTTACATAGAAATATTTAACCAGTCCCTTGGATGTCGTTTTTTGAATAATGTGCTTTCTAGACAATTCAAGAATTATCTGTTCAGATAGTTGCTTAGTGGCTTCATCAACATCATATAGTACGATGAGTTTTCGTATGCCTTTTCTCAAACAAGCCCTCACAATCTCTGTCAAATCAGTCTCCGTGAAAGAATAGTACTCCTTACTGACATACTGTAATTTCTTATCCAGTTCTTTGCCACAGAGAATCCTACTCTCAACAGAATATAGTATTTTATTCATGAAAAACTCTCTTGCCCAGGCAATTATCCACACACTGGAAACAATCCACAAAAGGACATGAATAACAGTAACAGGAAGCCCCATTTCAAAGAGGACACCTTTGAATTGTGGAATGGTCATCGCAAATGCTGCAACAAGAGCAGTGATACCTGTAACATTAAAAATAGAACGAGGACGATATATTTCCTGTAGATTTTCTTCTGATAACTTTATCGAGACATCATGTGTTTGATTCAGTTCTCTATTCAACTTCGCATTTTCTTCAGACAGCACATTGTTTTTATCCGCCAATGCTTTATTTTCCTTCCTTAAAATATCAATTACCTTGTCCTTGGAATCCAATTCTTGAATATAGGAAAACTGAACAACATCTTCATCCGATAACGGAATCAGGGCAGAGGAAGAATGAGAACTTCTCGAGCCGATATGTTTTTTTAGTCTTTGGTATAGACTATTGTATTGTTTAAATAACCTGTCTGCTTCTTGTTTAGCGTTTTCATCACAGAAACTGTCAGGATGCAGGGATGCCATCTTTTGTCGTAGTAATTTACATAACTGAACATCTGAAACGTTGTCCTGTATACCTAACACTTCTCTAACTTCATCTATTATTTTGCTCTGTTCATTCATCTTTGGGAATGGTTTGTTAATGTAATAAAGAGGTGCAATCAAAAGGTTGCACCTCTTTTTGTTGTGGTTAGACTATTTTATTTCACTTCCTCGTAGTCGACGTCGGTGACGTTGTCGTTGGGGTTACCACCCTGTTGGCCTGCGTTACCAGCCGAGCCGTTGCCATAGCTGGGGTTACCGCCCATGTTGTTGGGGTCGAAGCCGGCGCCGGGGTTCTGTCCGCCGGCCTGCTGCTGGGCTTTGTACATGTCCTCGCTGGCGGCCTGCCAGGCGGCGTTGATCTTGGCCATAGCTGC
>JAEEII010000310.1 GCA_016281295.1 Bacteroidales bacterium | reverse complement strand
TTTTTCAGATTTGGCTGGGACTTCAAGGGCAGCGATGCCGTGAAGCAGGTTGCCAAGTGCAAGAAACCTATGCTGTTCATCCATGGAGATGCCGATGACTTTGTGCCCACCGATATGGTGTTCAAATGCTATGAGGCAAAGAAGGACGGCTACAAGGAGCTTTGGATAGTGCCTGGTGCTGCCCATGCGCGTTCGATACATGAGAACTGGGAAGAATATTGCGAGCGCTGCGAAGAATTCATCAATCGCGTTGAAGCAATCCAGTAAAAAACAATAGAAAAATATGAAATATAGATTTTCTTCGATTTTATTGCTGTTTGTATTTCTATTGGGACAGAGTTTGCAAGCGCAAGCCCTAAAAAAATACCATTTCCCCAATAACGACAGGCCGACAGTAGCTGTTGTGCTGGCTGGCGGTGGTGCCAAGGGCGTGGCACATGTAGCCGCGTTGAAAGCCATCGAAGATGCCGGTATCCCCATTGACCTTGTGGTGGGCACATCGATCGGCTCGATTATTGGAGGATTTTATTGCACGGGCTATTCGCCTGATACGATGAAGCAAATCATCAAGGGCACCAATTGGGTGAAGCTCATCACCGACAATCCCGACTACAAGTACGAAAAGACGTTGAGCTCCAAGAAGGATAACGAAAGCTATCTGCTACGTTATCTGCTTGATCCCTCACGAAAGTTTTCTTCAACAGGATTGGGAGGAATACTTGGTGGCACCAATGTGATGCATTTCTTCCAAGACATCACGCGATTCTTGCCCGACACGCTCGATTTCGAGGATATGCCTGTCCCATTCGCCTGTGTCGGCACAGAAGCCATCAACGGTACAAAGAAAGTATTCACCCATGGAAATCTGCCCACTTGCATCCGTGCTTCGATGGCCATACCCACAGCATTCACTCCTGTCACTATCGATTCGGTAGTATATGTTGATGGTGGTGTAGTAGATAATTTCCCCGTAGATGTGGCCAGGGAGTTGGGTGCTGACATCGTCATCGGTGTGGATCTTGTAGTGAAAATGACCAACGAACAACTCACCAATTCGGCCATTGATATGCTCTTGAACTGCATCGACCTGTATAGCCGAGAACAATACAAGCATAATATCGAAGACTCCGACGTATATATTCCTATCGACGTAACCGGTTATAGTGCGGCATCCTTTGGTGCAACTGCACTTGATACACTCATGCAGCGTGGAGACTATTACGTGAGTTTGAAAAAATCTTCGCTCGACTCGTTGGCCAAGACGCTCGATCTGAAGGAAGAGCCCAAACGCGTTCGTGTCGGAGAATATTCTTTTGCAAATGCAGGTCATGATGGCGTCAGCTGGAATAATGAGTCTACCGAATCGCTCAGTAAGGTGAATGATGGTTCGTTGTATAGTTCGATCAATCTGGGCGCCCGTTTCGACAATTCGGAATTTGCATCGGTAAAGGCGAGGTTGAATTGGGTCCTTTCGCAAAGACATGCCACATTGCTCAGATTGCAGGCACGTCTGGGCGAACGCTTCGACGTCAGCAGCGACATAAGTCAGAAAACCATTGGCAAACAGCGAGTCGGATTATCGGTGAAATACCGAAACCATGACTTAAAGTATCTTTTAGGCAAAAACAAGGTGGTCGATTGTGAAATGCGACAGAATGGTGCAAATCTGTATTTGTCGCAGGAATGGCGTTCGATTCAGTTTATTTTCGGCCTTTCGTACAACAGATTCAACTATCGGGAAATTCTTGTCGATCCGCAGTTCCAACCATATCTGCCGAGTACCAAATATCACGAGAGACACTTTTCCTACTATTTTACAGGAGAGATCAACTCCCTGAATAGTCAGAACTTCCCGACTCGTGGACAGCAGATGGTGCTGATGGCCGATTTCATCACGGATAATCTTATAGATTACAAAGACAAGACAATGCTTCCCATTGTTTCATTCAATTGGTTTGCTGCGCTACCATTCAGCAGCAGGCTAACGTTGCAACCACATTTATTTGCACGTGCCATTTTCAAGGAAGAATCTGCCGACAAGCCTTTTGCCCTGTTCAATTTTGTCGGTGGTTTCATGAACGAGATGGATTTCCGCCAGCAACATGTCATGGCCGGTATGTATGACAAACAGATGATCAAAGAAGATGGCATGGGCGTTGCAGGCCTGACTGCGCAGTATATGATTTTCAAAAACCAATACTTGAAATTCTCGGGCGACGTGCTCTCGCATACCAACAATATCAAATATGCATTCAACAAGGAATCGTTGAATTGGGGTATTGAAGCCAGTTACAACTACAAGACACCTATCGGTCCGTTATCCTTGAAATTGTATTGGAACGATCTGTCTGAGAAATTCAAGTACTTTGTAAGCGGAGGTTATTACTTCTGAGAAATCAATGATGTTTTCTTGAATTATTGATATTGTCGAAATATTTTCCAAACCGTGGTCCTGTGTGCATCTTCTGCGCATTGAATCGATTGAAACGATATGCGTGTAGCAGAGGCAGCTGCCAATGATACTTGACGGCAAACAGACGGATTAGAATCACCACCAAGGCGCATCCCGATTGAGCAATGATCGTGGGTGCGCCATATCGTATGGCAGCAGTATAGAACAAACCTCCTACAAGACACGCCATGGCATAGATGTCGCGACGGAAGAT
>JAEEII010000309.1 GCA_016281295.1 Bacteroidales bacterium | reverse complement strand
GTGTTGAGCATCGCCTACTATTACGCTTCCAACGACTATATCATCCACCGTGAGCTGGCCACGGGCAAGGGCTTCGCTGACCTGGTGCTGATTCCTCGCAAGAACGTCGATTCTCCCGCCATCATCATCGAGTTGAAATACTACAAGGCTGTTGACACCGCCATCGATCAAATCCACCGTAAGCAGTCTCCCGCCAAAGTAGCCCAATATCTTAATCTTCCCTTGTCAAATAATAACTCTCAATTTTCCACTCTCAATTCTCGTCTCCTCTTGGTGGGCATCACTTACGACCGCGACACCAAACAGCATCAATGCCGCATTGAGAGATGGACTAGCTAAAAAAGCTGAGTTAAAGTACCTTGTAAACCACCTCAATGCTGAGATACCGACTGTTGGCTTTATTGGAACTGTATGAGATGTAATAAGGATTGTTAGTGTAGTTATCCTCTTTGTTCCAGTTGAAGATGTCGAAGGCGTTGAAGAGAAGGGAGAGCCGGTTGTCGAAAAAGTCGGCTCGTAAGCCACAGTCGATTCCGTAGGCGGTTTGGCTGATGGCAAAAAGCGTCTGGGTGGGGGAGTTGTAGTAGGCAGTGGCATGAAACTCCAACTTGTTCCATAATTTGCACCAACTGCCGATTCGTAGGCTATAAGCCCATAAATTGCTTGTGATCAAGCTGTCCTGGGTTTTTTCATAATAGGTCTCGATATGAGAGTCATAGAGATTGGCCTCCAACCGTACATTGAACATGGCACTGGGACGGTAGGTGAGGTTGAAGGAACCTCCAGCTTCGTAGTACTGGTTCAGATTCACAGGCTTCGTGAACGGCACCTGCCTTCCCCATAAGGAGTCGTAAGCCACATCGCTCACCATGTTGATGGCATTGATGGAGTTGTTGAAATAGCCCTTCACATTCACCGACCCGAGACGGTCGTCGTATTTGGCCCATGCAAGTTCAAAGACATCGACCATGGTGGGCTTTAACGCTGGATTACCTGTGCTGAACGATTCCTCTTGGTAGTCTTTCCTGCGAGTGAAATAACGCACCCAAGGATAGTTGCTCTTGCGGGTATAGCTGAAGCTGAAGTTATGCATCGAAGGTGTACGGTAGGAGAGATGTAGCGAGGGACGCAAGTAAGTAAACCGCATTAAAGTGTCATATTGGGGAGTGTCAAAATACCTTGACTTGATCCAAGTGGTCTCCGCACTGACACCGCCTTTGACGGTGAAAGCCTCCCCGAAGTGATGCTGAACCATGGCCGTGCCTGCGGTTTGGTGCCGGGTGAAACGACGGTTCTCTGAGCGGTTCCAGTCGGTGACATAGCCGTCTGTACCTAATGTGTCGTATCGACCGATGTTGTTGTCAGGTTTCCTGTTGTCGGTGATGCTCAAGTAGAACTCTCCTTGTTGGCTTTTCGTTTCGTCTTTTCCTGACAGACGATAGGGATGGATATATTCAATTTTCGCGTTGTAGCCTATGTCGGTGAAGTCGTTGAACATTTTGATGTCGCGGTTCAACTCGGGTTGGTTTTTGAAGATTCTGGTCTCTTGGGTGATGCCTCCCCCGAAGTCGAAATCGGAATTCAGTTCCATGCTCATATACTGACCGGGCCTGTCAAAACGGTGATGCCAGCTCATGCCTGCCGATCCCCAGTGAAACAGCTGGTTGTCGTGGTTGATGATGGTATAGTCATACTCGCCGATGTCGTCGATGTATTCATGACGATAGGTGCTGGAGTATGAGGCCGAATGATTTTTACTGGGCGTGAAGCTGACGTAGGTCATGAAATCGTTCTTGGCATCGGGACGGTACTCCGCTTTTAGGAAGAGTTCCGCACTGTAATTGAGCGTGGTGTCGTTGCTGTGATATTGTTTTATACTGGCAGTGTCCATGCCGATAGGGATGCCGCTAACAAGATGATCTACAAAGGAATAGCTATATCCTTCCTCGTGTTCTTTGGTGCTTGAAAAACCGCCTTTCAGGTTGGCATGAAACGACCATCGGTTGTTATTCCAGATATAAGAGATCGAGGGTGAAAGGTTCGGGCGTGTGTTGGCTTGGAAGCCGAAGCTGAGATGTTGTTCGGCATTTTTTTCTTGGTTCGTGATGATGTTGATGACACCGGTGTTCGTGGCTGACGTATATTGTGCTGAGGGATTGGTCATCATCTCGATGCGTTCGATGCTTGTGGCTTTCACCTGTTGCAGGTAGTTCTTCAGGCTCTCTTCATCGAAGTGAGAGGGACGCCCGTTGATGAACAGTTGCACCTCATCAACACCACGCAGGCTGAGGTTGCCTTCGGTGTCCACCTTGACGCCAGGGACGTTCTGAAGGGCGTCGGAAACGGTGCCTTTTCGTGCCTCGGGGTCTCGGTGAATGTGATAGATGAGTGTCTCACCATCATTGACAAAAAACGGTCCTCCCGCTGTTAGGGTGTCCGCGGTTTGGGCATTCCCTGTCAGGGAGAGGACCGTGAGAATCAAGGCCAAGAGGCTGCAAAGTCCAAAGCTACAATGAATTGGATTTTCTTGATGAAGGGTCTGTGGTCTCATGGCTTGATGTTTTTGATATCGAAAAACACAAAAAGCACAAAATTGTTTTCGTCCCTTTCGTGTTTTTCGATGTTCTAATTAATATCCGAAGATTTCCTCGGTGCTGACGCGACGGATGGGTCCCATCTGCTCCAAGGCTTTCATGTCAAGTTCTTTCTCATCGCCGAGGATGATGTAACGGTATGGCTTGTTGGCCATCTGCTCCTGCTCAAACTTCACGATGTCTTTCAAGGTGATGTTGGGCAAGGCGTTGTAGATGCGCTCATTGATGTCGTAGTCGATGCCACGATGGCAAGCGGTGAGCCATGAGTTGATGAGGCTGAACTTGGTGGTGCGCTGGCTGGCCAGACGTTTCGTGAGAGCTTCCTTAGCGATGTTGAAGGCTTGTTCGCTCTCAGGCATCTCGTTGAGGATCTGGAGGAAATGGTTCACGCAGTCCATCATCTTGTCGTTCTGGGTGATGATGTGGGTGAAGAAATACTCGGGCTGGTCCTTGTAAGAGGGCTCAATGTAAGCGGCGTAGGCGTTGTATGCCAGTCCGCGTGCCTCGCGCATCTCTTGGAACACGATGGTGTTCATGCCACCTCCATAGTACTCGTTGAAGAGGGCCTTCACGGCAGCCTCGTCGGGATTCCAGGCACGGTCTTCGTCATGAAGCATACGCATATAGATGTTCTTGGCGTCGTAAGGAGCGATGAGAATCTCGTTGCTGGCTGTGGGCTGCAACATATAGTGTTGGCCTTCGGGGACAGCGGTGAGTTCGCCTTCAATCTTGTGATTCTTGGTGACGGCGTCAGCCATCTCTTGCTCTGTCATCGGTCCGTAATAGAGTACCTGGTGCTCATACTTGGAAAGACCTTTCAGGAGGTCGAGCAACTCTTGCGGGTTCTGGGCTCTCAGCTGGTCGATGGGGAGGATGTTGCGGATGCTGTTATAAGGACCATAAAGGCCGTACTGTACCAGGGCGTTAAAGTTGCTTCTTTGGTTTGTCTTGGCGTTGACGCGTGCTTGCATCTCCATCTGGACATACATCATCCAGGCTTCCTCATCGACTTTCGCGTTCTGGATCAGATCTTCCAGCAGCGCTAAAGCCTCAGGCATGTTCTCGCTCAAACCGCTTAAGGTGATGTTGATGTTGCGGTCGCCAGCCATGATGTGATAGTCGCAGGCTAACTTGTAGAACTGTTGTTTGATCTGCTCGTTGGTGAGTTTGTCGGTGCCGAGATAGTCGAGATACTCTGCTGCATAGCCATATTTCAGGTTGGTTTCTTTGCCGAAGTCATAACGGAAGGCCAGGATGAAGCGACCGTTTTCTTTGTTCTGTACATAGATGTAAGGAAGTTGGTCGGCGGTTTTGCCCAAGGTTAGGTCTTTCTTGAAATCGACGAAGCGGGGTTGGATGGGCTGCACCTCAGTGTTCTGCACTTCTTTCACAAAATCGCTCACCAAGTCGCGGTTGGTGGGGATAGGAGTGATTTGAGGTTTGTCAATCTTCTTCAGGTTGTTGTCCACGCCTTGGCGTTTATAGACAATCACATGGTTGTTGTTGAAGTGGCGTTTGGCGAAATCGACGATTTGTTCCTTGGTGATGTTGGAGATGCGGTCCAGTCGGTTCACGTTCTGGCTCCAGGGCACCTCATTAATATAGGTGTCAACAAACATGTTGGCACGGGCCATGTTGCTTTCCAGCGAGTTGTAATAGTCGAGCTTGGCGTTGTTGATGACGGAGGGAAGGAGGTCGTCGGAGAAGTCGCCGGTTTTCAGCTTCTCAATCTCGGCCAGCAGCAGGTCTCTGGCTTCTTCAAGGGTCTGTCCTTCACGTGGGGTGCCACCCATGATGAAGAAGGAATAGTCGCGGAGTGTCATGGCACCACCCCAGGCACCTAACATCTGCATTTGTTGGTTGATGTCGAGGTCGATAAGGCCGGCAGTGCCGTTGTTGAGCATCTGGCCGATGATCTCAAGAGTGTCGATCTGAAGGCTGTTGCCGCGGTCGAAACGCCATCCCATCCAGAGGTTCTCAGCTTCAAGGCCATAGACGGTGGTGTCCTTGGGTTGGGTGATGGGAGCCATGGCGGGGAACTCAGGCTGTTTCACATCCTCGCCGGGCTGCCATGCTCCGAAGTATTTGTCGATGATGGCGATGACCTGGTCGGGATTGAAGTCGCCAGCCATGCAGATGGCCACGTTGTTCGGACGATACCATTTGTTGAAATAATTCTTGATGTTGGTGATGGAAGGGTTCTTCAAATGCTCTTGGGTGCCGATGGTGGTCTGAGTGCCGTAGGGGTGGGTGGGGAAGAGCAGGGCGCACAAAGCATCCCAAGCCTTATCGCTATCTTGCGCGATGCCGATGTTATATTCCTCATACACAGCCTCTAACTCGGTGTGGAAGCCGCGAATCACCATGTTCTGGAAACGGTCGGACTGGATTTTTGCCCAGTTCTCGATTTCATTGGATGGGATGTCCTCCACGTAGCAAGTCACGTCGTTTGAGGTATAGGCGTTGGTGCCTTCCGCTCCGATGGTTGACATGAGTTTGTCGTACTCGTTGGGGATGAAATACTGGGCGGCCAGCTGGCTCACCGAGTCAATCTCGTGATAGGCGACACGGCGCTCCTCAGGGTCGGTGAGGGTGCGATAACGCTCATAGCGTGCCTCAATATCATCGAGGAAGACCTTCTCAGCTTCATAGTCGGTAGTGCCAAAGTGGTTGGTTCCCTTGAACATCAAGTGTTCCAGATAATGAGCCAACCCCGTGGTCTCCGCAGGGTCGTTCTTCGATCCAGTGCGTACCGCGATGTAAGTCTGGATGCGAGGCTCTTCTTTGTTGACGCTCAGATAGACCGTCAAACCGTTGTCAAGTGTGTAGAGACGGGTCTCCGTGAGGTCACCCTTCACTGTCTCAAACTTGTACTGACTCTTGTTCTCCTTGTTGCAGGAGCTGAATAATGATGCTTGGAGCATCAACAGTGCCATGGCCATCCACAGCACGTTCTTTTTGGATGTTTTTTGTTTTCTCATTTTATTTTATATAAGTTATTTATATAATTATATTGTTTAAAAATCTGTAAATTATTTATTCTTAACTATTTAAGGTATTTTTCAAATAACGCAGCCACTTCTTCGCCTCGGCTCAGTCTTCCGTTGATCATGCTTACTGTTGACACGGTGGCAGAGACGCAGAGTTTCATGTCCGACTTGCGGTAGATGTCTTGCTCGAAGACGAAACGCGCTCCCTCGCGATGCAGATTGAGGCAGGAGAGAAAGGCCTCTTGGCCATGCAAGGGGGTCTTATATTTCAAGGTGATTTCTGATACCACCACGTCGATGCCTTGTTCGTGCCATTGACGGAAAGAATAGCCTTCTTGTTGGAGCCATTTGTGACGGGTTGCCTCCAAATAATGCTGGTAGTTGGCGTTGTTCACAATGCCTTGGATATCACACTCATAGTCACGGGTCTCCATTTCGAGGGTGTATAGATAGTCTTTCATTAATGAAAAATTTATTATTTAGATAGAGATTTGGGGCAAAAGTACGTTTTTTTTCGGCTGTTTTTTCATTGCGGTGCTCTTTTTATCTATTTTTGCATCATGCGTTTTTCGATTATCATACCCACTTGGAACAATTTGCCTTTTCTGAAGCTGTGTGTGGAAAGCATCCGTAAAAACTCCACGGCACCGCATCAGATCATTGTTCATGTCAACGAGGGCAGTGACGGGACTCTTCAGTGGGTGCAAGAACAAGGCTTGGACTACACTTTCTCGGAGCGTAACATCGGCGTGTGCATGGCTTGCAATAGGATGCGGAGCAAGGTGCAGACAGATTACATGTTCTATTTGAATGATGACATGTATGTGCTTCCGGGATGGGACACGGCGTTGGAGGAGGAGATTCATGCTTTGCCTGACGCTTTTTTCTTTTTGTCGGGAACGATGATTCAACCGCATAATGCCCTTGATGTGGGTATTACTGCCTATTATGGCGACACGGTGGAAAACTTTGAGGAAAGCCGTCTCTTAGCTGAGTATCAGAACTATCCGATGCATGATTGGAAAGGCGCCACCTGGCCTCCTAACCTCGTGCATCGTGACCTTTGGGATCTGGTGGGTGGATATAGCATTGAGTTCTCACCTGGGATGTACAGCGATCCCGACTTCACCGCTAAATTGTGGATGGCGGGGGTGCGTTATTTCAAGGGCATTGCGGACTGTCGTGTGTATCATTTTGAGACTAAAAGCACAGGACGTATCGGGAAAAACGATGGCAGCACTCAGTTTCTGATGAAGTGGGGAATCACCAATTCCGCCATGCGGAAGAACCTTACCCGTCTTGGTGAGCCATTCGACGTGACGACCACCCGGGTTGAGACGAAGTCATTGCAACGGAACCGTTTCCGTAGCAGATGGAAAGCTTTATGGTGTTTGTTAACAGGAAGACAGTTTGGGCCTTTCTGGCGACTTTAAATCACTCGTTGTCAAGGTCGTGTAGCGCTTGTTCCAATTCGGCCTGCTGTTTTCTGAGTTCTTGGGTTTCTTTTTTGTATCGCTCCATCACCTCGGGCGATCCATAGATGCAAGCCCCTTCGCGACGTTGAAGGATTCTTCGAATATCGTTGATTTTTTGGATGAGCTCGTTGCGACGTTGTTCTTTATTCGTGTTGAAATCGTCGTTTAGCGGAGGTCCATATAACAAAGGATGCGTTTCTTGGTCAATAAGGATGGAAAGACTGTCCATCTCATGTTTGATAGCTCCCATGGCGTTTTGGTTTTGTTTCAACGCTACCGAGTCGCCAAGGATTTCGTTGATTTCGTTCAAGCGTTGACGTTGCGACATCTCCCACAAATGGTATTCCATCTGTTGTTTTGGATCCTTGGCGTTAGGGTTGACCGTTTGGCTTAGGGATTCTTCAATGGAAGACCTCTCTGACTTGAGTTGTTTTCTTTCCGCTTTGCTTAAACGGCTGTGTGTGGTGCAAGCAGCAAGAAAAGCCACTCCAGTCAAAACACCAATCCATACAGTGCGAACGATTTTTTTCATGGCTCCTTATTATTTCGTCGTCAAAGATAGCAAAAAAACTAATATTCGGTTTTATCTTCTTTGTTTTTCCACGCCTTGAACGTCTTTAAGGCTTCTCTTTTCATGAGTTGTGTAAAGGGGACGGAACGTTCTTTCATGGGTTTTTCGAGTTCGAGGTAGATGAAATCGTCGTCGAAGTCGATTTCTGCTGCGTCTTTTCGGTTGTTACCATAGAAGATATGCGATAGATGTGCCCAGTAGATGGCTCCGAGGCACATGGGACAAGGCTCGCAAGAAGTGTATATGGTGCATCCTGAAAGGTCAAAAGTGCCCAATTTTTTACAGGCCTGCCGTATGGTGTTCACCTCCGCATGGGCAGTGGGGTCGTTGTCGATGGTGACGCTGTTGGAACTCCCGGCGATGATCTCACCGTCTTTCACGATGACAGCTCCAAAAGGACCTCCTCCGTTTTTTACACTCTCGTCGGCCAAGCGGATGGCCTCTCTCATAAAGTCTTTGTCTTGTTCGGTTGTTTTCATGATGAAAGATTTGAATGCAAAGATACTACTTATTCAATCAAAAAGGAAGAAGCTGCTCCTTTTTTCTGTTGATGATATAAAAAACCCCTAATCGAATGCCATTCAATTAGGGGTTGTTATTATGTGATCCGGTTGGGATTCGAACCCAAGACCCACAGCTTAGAAGGCTGTTGCTCTATCCAGCTGAGCTACCAGACCATCATTTTCGCTGCAAAAATACGGAATTTTTTAATAGTGTCAAGTGTTTTTTTAGAAAAATCACCACAAAACTAAGCTTCGTTGTTGTTTGACCGCTTAGTGAAACGTGGCCTTGCAGGACGCGTATCTTGTCGAACCGTCTTTACAGAGGCTGGCTTCTCGTTTTGAGGACGAGATTTTTTCACCTGAAGAACGCTGCCTTGGAAGTCCATGTCATCGGTCTCGACGATGGCTTTGTATGCTTCGTCATCATTGGGCATCTCCACAAATCCATAGCATTTCGAGCGTCCCGTCTCGTGATCCATAATCACCTTGCAGACATCCACCTGACCAAATTGCTCGAAATATGCCCTTAAATCCTCCGCAGTGGTCTTGAATGCGAGTTTTGCAACAAAAATTTTCATAGAAAAACCTATTTTTTGATGCTGCAAAATTAGTAATATTCTTTTAATTTTAACAAATTTTAAATATTTTTTGTCTAATTTTATCAGAATTTTGCAATACTTTAAAATACTAGTTCATGCGTTACGATTTTGACAAACTAATAAACCGAGAAAACACAAATTGTGTGAAATACGACTTGAGAAAAGTTGTGTTTGGTAATCCTAAGGTGCTTCCTATGTGGGTGGCTGACATGGATTTTGAGACGCCTGACTTTGCTCGTGAGGCAGTGATCAAACGGGCTGAACACCCTGTTTATGGTTATCATTTCAAGGATGAGCCATATTTCAACGCCATCAAGGGATGGCTGCAACGTCATCATCAATGGGAAGTGCCTGTCGAGTGGATGTCGTTTGTGCCTGGTGTGGTATGTGGTTTTAACATGGCTGTGTTGGCCTTCACTGAAGTGGGGGATGAGATCATTATTCAATCGCCTGTTTATCCTCCGTTTCATCATGCTGTCACTGAACACGGCAGAAAGCTCATTTACAACAGCTTGAAAATGGGGGAGAAAGGGTATGAGATGGATTTTGACTTGTTGGAACAACAAGCTAAAACTGCTAAGATGCTGATTCTCTGCAATCCTCATAACCCTGTGGGACGCTGCTGGACTCGTGAGGAGCTGCAACGTGTTAGTGAGATATGCCTCCGTCACGACGTCTTGGTCATCTCAGATGAGATTCATTGCGACTTGGTGCTTCCAGGCTATCATCATACGCCTTACGCCACCTTGAGCGAAAATGCCGCGAACCATTGCATCGTGTTCCATGCGGCTTCCAAGACCTTCAACTTGGCGGGACTGGCCACTTCCACGGCGATCATCCCTAATGAGACGCTTCGCAAAACCTATATTCATTATGTGGAGGCGTTAGAGGCTCATCTGGGTAACATCTTCGGGAAAGTAGCGACTCAAGCTTCCATGGAACAAGGGGATGAGTGGCTTCTTCAACTTCTTGAATATGTGCAAGGTAATATCGACTTTGTGTCTGATTTCTTGAACACTCGTCTGCCTAAGGTGCGGTTTTTCAAGCCTCAAGCAACCTATTTGATGTGGCTCGATTTCAACGGCTATGGCCTCCCCGAGGAAGAACTTTGGCGCAAAATGACGCAGGAGGCACAGCTGGGCTTTAACCGAGGCACTGACTTTGGGAAGGAAGGTTCTGGCTTCTTCCGGATTAATTTGGCATGTCCAAGGGCTATCGTTGAGGAAGCAATGAATAGGATGCTGGTCTGGGACTTTTAGAAGCTTCTTAGTATGTGACACGGGATTTGCGTCTCATTGAACCCTGAAAATGAGCAAACTAAAACAATGATAACTGTTGATTCGTATTGTCCTCAGTAGGAGCAGCTTCACCCGATATTCCTATCATCGCCTCAAAGTCTGTTTCTGAGATAATGGGAACGCCCAAAGACTCAGCTTTTTTGCGTTTCTCTGGCCCCATTTTGTCGCCTGCAAGCACATAATCGGTTTTACCGGAGATGGAGCTCACGTTCTTCCCTCCGTAATCCTCGATGGTCTGCTTGATGCCATCACGGGAATAATGTGCGAACACACCGCTCACCACAAAGGTCTTACCTGCCAACACTTGTTGTTTGTCGGATTTTGGTGACTCAGCTTTGGAAAACTGTAAGCCGGCCGCCTTCAGACGGGCTACAATGTCCCTGTTGACCGGATTCTCGAAGAAAGCCTTCACTGACATGGCAATGACTTCCCCCACGGTGTTGATGGCACTTAACTCCTCGACACTGGCGTTCATGATGGCCTCGATGTCATGGTATTCAGCCACAATGGTCTTGGCCACTACCTCACCCACATTACGGATGCCTAAGGCAAACAGCACACGCTCAAAAGGAACCTCCTTTGATTTCTCCAAGGCATCCATCATGTTCTGCGTGGTCTTCTCCTTGAAGCTGACTTTGCGGCTTTTTCCGGTCTCAATGCCGTTCTCGTCAAGGATGGGGATCTCTTTTGTTAGTCCAAATAACTGTTCGTAGCTGAGCGAGTAGAGGTCGGCGGCATCCTTGATTAATCCTTCGTCGTAGAGCAATTCAATCTTGCCTTCGCCGAGACTCTCGATGTTCATGGCCTTGCGGCTGATGAAGTGTTCGATACGGCCTTTGACCTGTGGTGGGCATCCCATGGCATTAGGGCAATACCAGGCTGCCTCGCCCTCTTTTTGTGTGAGGGCTGTGCCACAAGCGGGGCAGACCCTGGTGAACGTTATGGGTTGCGCCCCCGCCTGTCTTTTGTCGAAGTTGACCCCAATGATCTTGGGGATGATCTCTCCGCCTTTGACCACGGTGACAGTGTCGCCGTAATGCAGGTCGAATTGCTGGATAAAGTCCTCGTTGTTCAAGGTGGCGCGTTTCACGGTGGTTCCTGCAAGTAAAACAGGTGCGAGATTGGCGACTGGTGTGATGGTGCCGTGACGACCAACTTGGAAATCAACGCTTTGTAGCTCTGTCTCCACCTCCTCGGCTTTGAACTTGTAGGCGATAGCCCATTTGGGTGACTTGGCGGTGAAGCCAAGCACCTGCTGCTGATCGTAACGGTTCACCTTCAGGACGATGCCGTCGATGGCAAAGGGTAGTTGATGCCGTGCTTCGTCCCAGTAGTTGATAAACTCAAAGATTTCTTCGACTGACTTGCAAAGTGCCATGAAGTTAGAGATGTTGAACCCCCACTGGCGAGCCGCCATCATGCTTTCATAATGGGTCTGATAGCGGTCCTCAAGGTCATCCATCATCATATAATAGCAGAAGTTCTCCAGCCGTCGGCGTGACACTTCCCGGGAATCTTGCAGTTTCAACGTGCCAGCGGCGGCGTTGCGGGGATTGGCAAAGAGGTCGTCTCCTGAGGCCACTCTTTCTTCGTTGAGACGGTCAAAACTCTCGTAAGGCATCACAATCTCACCGCGCATCTCAAAAGAAGGCGGGTAGTCGCCATGCAACTTCAGCGGCACGGTGTGGATGGTCTTCACGTTGGTGGTGACCTCGTCGCCTTGCATGCCATCACCTCGTGTGACCGCCCTGACCAGCTGGCCGTCCTCATATTGCAAACTGATACTTAAACCGTCAAACTTCAGCTCACAACAGAACTCCACCTCTCCATCGACACTTTTTTTGATGCGGTTGATAAAGTCTTCAATGTCTTCTTTGCTATAAGAATTTGACAATGAGAGCATTGGATAGCGATGCTTGACGCTCTTGAACTCTTTGGTGATGCCACCTCCGACACGCTGAGTGGGAGAGGAAGGGAAGAGAAACTCAGGAAACTCGCGCTCCAGACGGGAGAGCTCTTCCAGCTTCATGTCGAACTCATAGTCGCTGATGGTGGGCTTGGCGAGGATGTAATAATTGTAGTTGTGCTGTTCAAGCTCCTCGCTTAGGACGGCGATGCGCTGCCGGGCTTCTTCCTTGTTCATGGTTTGATGTAGCTCCAGGGATTCACGTTAAGAATCATTAGTAGCACCCATATCACCAACAAGGCGAGGGTGATTCCGATGAAGGTCATCAAAGCTCCTTTGTAGTCTCGTTTCACACAAAGCATTACCAAGATGGCAAGGCAGAGGAAAGCACTTTGGTACCAGATGGCCATGGATAACCCAAGCATCAAGCCGGCGATGAGGTATGAGGTGCGATGCACTTTCCCCTTTAGGTTGGCACCAATCAGCACCTGTTGGCGCAACACGACATTGGATCCATACAAAAGAAGTGGAAGAGCAAGGAAAAAGCTGATGTCGTTGATGATTCCGAACGAGGGCATGATGACGCAGATGCTTGGAATCAACGCAATATTCCATGCTTTGTTCTTGTCGTTCGACAGCAGATCACAGATGCGGTACACCATCGAGACAGTGAAGAGCGAGATGATGGCGTAAAATGACCGACTCAGGAACATCATCCCCTGTGATTCGCCCATGCCTATCTTGGATTTCAGCCATTCCAGGAGCCCTTGGATGAGGCTGGGCTGTTGAATGTCATGGTTCGATCCGAATCCTGGTGCAAAGATGACGACTAACAATCGTATGATGATGGCCACCATCATCAGCGCAGTGAAAGGGTGTTTGGCTTTGAATTGTCGTAGTTTCATATCTCGGTAATATAACTTTTATCAGCGGTAAACAAATGAAACGTAATTTTTTGCAAAGATACTGAAAAAGTTGGAATTTTCTTACCTTTGCAACTTAAGACTTTAATAACATGATGTTTTCTTGCCCTATTCAAATCCGTATGAGCGACCTCGATCCTTACAATCACGTGAACAATGGGTCGCAATGTAATTACTTCGACATGGGTCGAAGCCGTTTCTTTGAATCTGCTTTCCAGTCGCAAATCGACTGGTTGACTTTTAAATATGTGTTGGTGCACGTGGATCTCGATTTTCAGAAACCCATTCATTTTCATGATGACTTGGCTTGCGAATCAGCCATCCTTGAAGTGGGGAATTCCAGCTTCAAAATGATTCAACGCCTTGTGGATCAGAAAACAGGGGAGGTGAAGACCCTCTGTCACGCCGTCGTAGTTTACTTCGATAGAGCAATGAATAAGTCGGAAAGGATTCCAGATATGGAACGAGAAATGTTAAATAATTGGAAATCAGAATTTTAATAATATGAAAAGGATAACTATTATGGTGGCTTTGCTCTTGGCTATCAATGGACTTCAGGCCCAGACTGAAGAGCAATTGAACGCGTGGAACGATGTTAAAACCTTTGAAATTAATAAGGTGTCGCCAAGAGTCAACGTAATCCCTGTAGGTGAGGAGTGGTCAAAATGTCTTAACGGTGACTGGAAATTCTACTGGGTGGACAGCCCTGCCAAAGCTCCTGCGGATTTTTATAAAGCGGATTATGATGCTAAGGGTTGGAATACTATCAAGGTTCCATCGAATTGGGAATTAAATGGTTATGGCACAGCGATTTATGTTAATGTCGATAATGAATTCCGCCCTAATAACCCACCATACGCCCCAACAATTGATAATCCTGTGGGTTGCTATATCCACGAGTTTGAAATTCCTGAGAATTGGAAGAGCCGAAAGGTTTATATCAACTTCGGGGCAGTGAAATCGGCTTATTATCTTTGGATTAACGGTAATTTTGTGGGCTTTACCGAAGATTCCAAGACCAATTCTGACTTCGATATTACTGATTTTGTCCATAAGGGAACTAACAAACTTGCTTTAAAGGTGTTTCGGTTTTCTAATGGTTCTTATTTTGAGTGTCAGGACTTTTGGCGTATCAGCGGTATTGAGCGGGATGTGGTTATCTATTCAAAACCATCCATTAATATATCTGATTATGAGGTGCATGCAGGATTAGATGATACGTATCAAAATGGAACCTTTAGCATCGATGTTACCATTGATAATCCTACTGGAAAAGCTGTTCGTTATGGTGATTTGGTGGTGACATTATCTGCCAGAAAAAGAGAAATATTCACGTTGCGAAAACCCTTGAAGGAAGCCTTGGGAAAGACGCGTTTGGAGTTGGATCGCACCTTGCCGGAAATCAGGCCTTGGTCCGCTGAACATCCTAACTTGTACCAATTGGAAATCAAGATATTGGATCGTAAAGGTGAGGTCTTGGAACAACTTGAAAACAACATTGGGTTCCGCACCTCGGAAATCAAGGATGGCAAATTGCTTATCAATGGCCAATATGTATTAATTAAAGGTGTGAACCGCCATGAACATGACCCGTTCACCGGACATGTCATTAGCCATGAGTCCATGGAAAAGGATATTGCAATGATGAAACGGTTGAATATCAATACGATACGTACATGCCATTATCCTGACGATCCTTATTGGTACGAGCTTTGCGACCGATATGGCCTTTATGTCTGGGACGAGGCCAATTGTGAGTCACATGCTCAAGGTTATGGGGAAAAGAGCCTTGCCAAAGACCCACAATACCGCGACATGATTTGGTCGCGCAATCGCAATATGCTGGAACGCGACAAGAACCATCCTTCAGTGATTATGTGGTCGATGGGGAACGAATGTGGTAATGGGGTCAACTTCGAATATACCTACAATTGGATGAAAGACAGGGATCATTCACGTCCAGTCACTTATGAAAGAGCCGTCTATGATGCTAACACTGATGTCATCGGATTGATGTATGCGAGTCCTCAATACCTGCAACGTTTTGTGGATGAAGGACTTGATAGCTTAAAACGTCCTTTTGTCATGGTGGAATACTGCCATGCTATGGGTAACAGCATGGGTGGCTTGCAGGACTATTGGGATGTTTTCGAATCCAATGAACAGCTTCAAGGTGGTTGTATTTGGGACTGGGTGGACCAAAGCTTTATCGTCGATTCTTCATACGCTGTGGGCGGTGATTTCGGTCATGCATACGGAGTGGGCGATGATGATGCCTTCTGTGCCAACGGGGTGATTTCCTCTGATCGCATCCCGCATCATCATGCGGAAGAAGTGAAAAAAGTGTATCAGCCTATCAAGTTTAAAGCAGTGGATTTGAAGACTGGTGAGTTTGAGGTAACTAATTGGTATTCTTTTACTAATATTAATGAATTTGAAGTAGATTATGAAATATATTCTAATGAAAAGAGTCTCCTGAAAGAAGCTTTGAAGTTTGATTTACAGCCTTTTGAATCGCAACGTTTTAACATCCAGCGGTTGAGGATTTATGGTCATCCTGGTGAAGAATTCTTTGTTCGCTTTTCAGTGCGTTTGAAAGTGGGTGACCCTTTCAGACCCGTTGGAACAGAAATCGCATACGACAATTTCAAGTTGGATTGGCCTTCTGAAGATAAGTTGGAAAAGAAGGTGGAAGGGAAGGTCGTAGTGAATGACTCCAAGAATGGTTTGGTGGTTTTTGTGGGTGCTGATTTTGATATGGCTATTGATTCAAAGACTGGATATGTTGTTGGTTATAAATTTGACAATCAAAAACTTATTGTTGATTATCTAAAGCCAAACTTTTGGCGTTGTCCTACCTTGAATGATGAGGTGGATACCCATGGTGCTAAGCTTTGGAGAAAGGCCGGGCTGGATCAGTTGCAGTCTGAACGGGTCGCATCTTCTTATAAAGCCATGACGGATGGTCGTGTCTTATATCGACAGACTTTACATCTAAAAGATGCTTCAGAAAAGCTTCAAATGATTGTTAATCAATGTTATCTTATCTCTCCTGATGGTGAAGTGACAGTTAAGAACCGTGTTGAGACAATGGGTGACGTCAGCTTCCTTCCAAAAGTTGGGATGCAGATGCGTCTGCCTAAAGGCTATGAATACCTCCGTTTCTTCGGGAAAGACAATGAAAACTATCCTGGTCGCAATGCTGCTGGTACCTTTGGAGTTTATTCAAGGAAAGCTTTAGATTTATTTGAACAACATGTTGTGCCACAAGAAAATAGTAACCATAGTGATGTGCGTTGGATGTCAGTTGAGAATGTGGATAGTCCCGTAGGTTTGTTTGTGACTTCCTCTATCCCGTTTAATTTTAGTATGTATCCTTATTCGGACGAAGTGCTTACCAAAGCTCATCGTGTTCATGAACTAAAACGGGCATCGTTTTTGACTTTGAATTTGGATAAGCTTCAATCAGGGTTGGGTACGGCTACTTGTGGCCCTGATGTGGATGAGAAGTACTTGATTGCAGACGGCACTTTTGAATTTGATTTTACGATGCGTCCCTATCTGGTGACAAAAGATGATAGTAATGAATTGTATCGTTTTGCTTGTCCCAACGTAGATTCTTTGTTGACCTTAGCTCCCTCGATACGCGCTTCTTTGAATGGGAAAGATGATTTTCGTGTTTTTAATCAGCCCTTGACAATCACCTTGTCGTGCCCCGATGAAAATGCGTTGCTTTATTACACTTTGGATGGAACAGAACCTACTGAGAAGTCGTTCCGTTACAAGAAGCCTTTCCAAATCAATGAGTCTTGTATGGTGACGGTGAAGGCATTTGCGAAAGGCAAGGAGTGCTCTGATGCTGTATATCGCTGTTTCGAGCGTTGTTTTATCAAGAATACTACGTTTGTAAGTGAGCCTGCTGCACGTTATTCTAAAGATGCGGATATTGCTTTGATGGATGGTAAGTGCGGTGTTGCAGGGGAGTATGCAGATGCTTGGTTGGGCTTTTGTGGTGAGGATATGGAAGCTACCCTTGAGTTAACGGATGAAATGAATATCAAACAACTGCGAATCGGCATTGCTCATGACCCACAACGTTGGGTGATATGGCCGAAAAAAATCATGGTGGCTTTTTCCACTGATGGAGTCAATTATACGGATTGGAAACCTGTTGAATTGCCCATGTACACCATGCCCGATCCTATGACTTCTATGGGAAGAGTCGAAGCCAAAGCACGAGTCAATGCGCTCAATGTAAATTATATACGTGTGAAAATTGAAAACTTTGGAACCTTGCCTAAATGGCATCCCTATTCAGGCGAGAAAGCCTGGATCATGGTGGACGAGTTAAGAATTGAGAATTGAGAGTTGAAGCTGGTAATTAGCCTCTAACCTCTCAATTCTCAATTCTTCATTCACCAATCGACTGCTTGGCGTTGCACGGGCATTGTCATGCAGCGTGCGCCGCCGCCACCACGGGAGAGTTCATTGCCCTCGAAGGTGACGACACATTTCTTAATGCTGTTGAGGTTGACTTTGCCATTGACCACATCAACAGCCTTAACCACTTCAAAGCCAGCGTCGTTGATGGCTTGAATGGTGTGTTGGTTGCGGGCATATCCGAGGAACTTACCGGGAGCGAAGCAGAAGAAATTGGTTCCGCTGTGCCATTGCTCACGGGCAGGATGGAATGAATCGCCTCCGCCACCACAGAAGATGGGTTCCACGGGAACGCCCAGGTTGTTCAATGCGACAACCAAGTTGGGCTCGTCCTTGCCCACAGCCTTCTGTCCGTCGATGGTGATATGGAAAGTCTTGTACATGCCGCTCATGATCACAGGCTCGTAGGCCATGCAACGATCCACGTCAAGCATGGTGAACACCATGTCGAGATGGATAAATGACTCGGGTTGCAGTGGTAACTCCTGGAAGATGAGGTGTTTGACACCAGGCTTGGTCTTGAGATGCTCGACCAAGGCCTGAATGCCGTGCATGTTGGTTCGGGCACTCATACCGCTGAGCACAATGTCGTCGCGAACGATATGGATGTCGCCGCCCTCCATGATGCCGGTCTCCATGGCACTGTATTTCATGGCTGGGTTCACCACACTGGCCTCGAGCATGGGATGATAGGTGTAAATGGCTTCAAGGATCATTGCCTCGCGGGCACGAACTTGGGTGGCCATGTTGCTGATCATCAGGTTGTCGAACATGGTGAACGATGCGTCTCTCATGAAAAAGAGGTTCGGAAGTGGAAGCAGCGAGAAATAATTGTCGTCAATGGAGGATATGTCCTTCAGATGAACACCCTCAATGAGCAACTGTGAAAGCGTCACAGCATCCATCGCCTTTAGGTAGTCGGTCAGATACGTCACGTTCTCTGCTTTGCAAATCCGGTCAATGAGTTTGTTTTTGATGGTCTCGTTACGCAAGATGTCTGCCAGCAGATCGCCGATTTCATGCACTTTGGCCACTTTTTGGAGTACTCCTTTGAAGTACTTGTATTCATTTTGAGCGACTTGCAAATTAAGAATGTCGCTAAACAGATAATTATGAGCGGTTTCGGGGGACATGTTCTCAAGTTCGACCCCGGGCGTATGTATCAAGACGTGCTCTAACTTACCAATTTCCGAGTTGACACACACGTTGATTCGTTCAGAATCCATAAATAAGTTTTTAATGAAACAATGGAGGCGGTCATATAGGTCGCCTCAAATATCGGTGCAAAATTATGAAATTTTTGAATAATGTCAATACAATTCGAGAAATTCGTAACTGTTTCCCATTGCGTTAAGGAATTTGATAAAGTCCTCGTTCTTAATGACAATAGTAGCGGTGTTGTCGTTTGGATGGAAACTGAGCCGTTCCGCTTTTTTCAGATTTTCGTCAATAAACACATGCACATGATGCTCGGTGTCGTTGATCAGTCCGAAGGGGGAGACACTGCCGGGTTTCAGTCCAAGATATTTGTCCATCCGTGCTTCCGACGCGAAGCTGAGTTTGCCTTGATGCAGCCTGTGTTCCAGGTCGTGGATGTCCATCTGATGCATGCACTCGAACAGCACCAGATAGTGTTTGTTGCCTTTGTGGTTCCTGAAAAACAAGTTTTTACAGTGGGTGGAGTCGAATTCTTTCCAGTAATTGATGGCTTCTTCGATGGTGGGAATGGGCGGATGGAAATGAATGTCGAATTCGATTCCCAGACTTTTCAGTGTGTCAACAACTTTTTGTTGACGTTCGCTCATTTCGTGATTTATTTCTGATGATTTCATTTTTTTTATAATTAAATAAGTCAAGAGACAGGAGACCGAAGGGCTTGGCCGGTATAGGACTTTTCACATTTCATTAATTCCTCAGGAGTGCCCTCAAACACCAGATAGCCGCCCTCTTTACCACCTTCGGGTCCAAGGTCGATGATCCAATCAGCGGATTTGATGACATCGAGGTTGTGCTCGATGACCACTAAAGAATGACCGTTGTCAATCAAGGCGTTGAATGATTCGAGTAGCTTGTGTACATCGTGGAAATGCAGTCCGGTGGTGGGCTCGTCAAAAATGAACAACGTGGGTTTCTCTACCGAGCCTTTGATGAGGAAGTAGGCGAGTTTGACACGTTGTGCTTCGCCGCCGGAGAGCGTGCTGGAAGGCTGTCCGAGTTTGAGGTAACCCAACCCAACATCTTGCAAGGGCTTCAGCCTGTTAATGATACGTACAACGGTCGGATTGTTCCTGTCGCTTGAAGTATTGAAGAACTCGATGGCCTGATTGACGGACATCTTGAGGATTTCGGAGATGTCTTTCCCGTCATATTTGATCTCCAAAACCTCTTCTTTGAATCTGGTTCCATGACAGACTTCGCAGGGAAGATAGATGTCGGCCATGAACTGCATCTCGATTTTGGTGACACCTTCGCCCTCGCAGTTGTCGCAGCGTCCGCCAGGCATGTTAAACGAGAAATAGGCGGGTTTGATGCCCCTCAGCTTGGCTAGCCTTTGGTCAGCGAAGAGCTGTCTAATCTCGTCGTATGCCTTCAGGTATGTTGCTGGATTTGAGCGAGATGACTTTCCAATGGGGTTTTGGTCCACAAATTCTACGACCTGTATTTGTGCCAGACTGCCTTCCAACGCGTTGAAGCTGCCGCATTTTTCTGCTGTCTCTCCAAGGCGTCGTCGCATTGCAGGATATAAGATGTCCTTTACCAACGTGGATTTTCCTGATCCACTCACGCCAGTGACTACCGTTAGCACGTTGAGAGGGAATTTCACGTTGATGTTTTTGAGGTTGTGCTGACTGGCTCCTGACAATGTGATGGCGTTGTACCAGGCTCTGCGGTGTCGCGGGACGGGGATGCTCATTTCACCTGTCAGATATTGTCCTGTGAGGCTCTTCTTGCAGTGGATGATGTCATCGTAGCTTCCTTGACAGATCAGCTCTCCGCCAAACTCGCCCGCCAAAGGCCCGATGTCAATGATGTGGTCAGCGTTGCGTATGATTTTCTCATCGTGTTCCACCACAATGACGGTGTTGCCGATGTCGCGAAGGCGTTTCAAGACTTTGATGAGTCGATCTGTGTCACGAGAATGGAGGCCAATACTGGGCTCGTCAAGAATATAGGTGGAGCCCACCAGGCTGCTTCCTAAAGAAGTGGCCAGATTGATACGTTGTGACTCACCTCCTGAGAGCGTGTTCGACAGTCGGTTCAAGGTGAGATATCCCAGACCTACATCCAAGATGTATTCCAGCCTGTTGTTGATTTCGATCAATAGACGCGAGGCTATCTTTTGGTCAGTGGCTTCCAGTTTCAAATGGTCGAAAAACTGTTTCAGCTCTTCAATAGGCATCATGACCAGTTCGCTGATGCTTTTCCCGCCCACCTTTACATAACTCGCTTCTTTTTTTAGGCGGGAGCCGTGACATTCGGGGCAAACGGTCTTGCCGCGATAGCGCGACAGCATCACGCGGTATTGTATCTTATAGGAGTTGCTTTCCACCATCTGGAAGAAATCGTTGATGCCTTCAAAATATTCATTTCCAGTCCAAAGCAGTTCTTTTTGTTTCTCGGTAAGGTCAAAATAAGGCTTGTGGACGGGGAAGTTGAAGAAATGTGCCACACGTACCAAAGCATCTTTCCATTCGCTCATCTTGTCGCCACGCCAACATGCCACGGCGTTGTCATAGATGGAGAGCCCTTTGTTAGGGATCACCAGGTCTGGGTCGATGCCAATCACGCTTCCAAATCCTTGACAAGTAGGACATGCCCCGTATGGGTTGTTGAAGGCGAACAAATTCACACTTGGCGACTCGAAAGTCATGCCGTCGGCCTCAAAACGCGAGGAGAACTCGGATGTCGTGCGTTTGCCATCTTGTTCGGCGACAACGAGACAGGTCTCCTTGCCCTCGTAAAAGGCTGTCTGCACGGAATCGGAGAGGCGACTGAGTTCCTCGCGTATTTGGCCGTTGACTTTAACACGGTCGATAAGTAGTCTTACCGTAGGCTCCTTTCGGTTTTTCTTCTGTTGGAGATAATCCTCAATGCGAATGATTTCATCGTCCACCATGATGCGGTAGAAACCTTGCTGCATGAGAATGGAGAGATGCTCGTCAAGTGTCCTATTTTGAGGTAAAAACACGGGAGCAAGGATGTAGGCAGTGCTTCCTAAGGGAAGATTAAAAATGTGTTCCACCACATCGCTCACTTGGTGTTTCTTTACCAAAGTGCCCGAGATGGGGGAATAGGTCTTGCCGATTCGCGCAAACAACAATTTGAGAAATTCATAGATCTCTGTGCTGGTGCCAACGGTGGATCTCGGGTTGTGCGAGGTGACCTTCTGTTCAATAGCGATAGCAGGGGAGAGGCCCGTGATGCTTTCCACGTCGGGTTTGTTAAGACGTCCCATAAACTGCCGTGCATAGGAACTGAGGCTCTCCACATAGCGACGTTGCCCTTCGGCATAAAGCGTGTCGAATGCCAGCGACGACTTGCCTGATCCAGAAAGACCCGTGATGACAACCAGCTTGTTCTTTGGAATTTGCAAGCTGATGTTTTTCAGGTTGTTGACCTTCGCATTACGGATGGTGATATAAGATATTTCTTTGTCTTTCAAAGCTCTAAAAATTGGAAACGGCAAAGATACGGAAAAGTGTGGAAATTTGAGGGGTTGGAAGACAAAATAAGTATGAAAATATTAAGAAGCCCATTTTATTGCCCTCCAACGAAAAAAAATCATGTTTTTTGTTTGTTTTTTGAAAAAAACCGTATATTTGCACCGAAATAACCAACATATTCAAAACTAAAACTGACGCTATCGAAAGATTTATACCCTGATTAACACGCACTTAGTTGCCATAAAAAAACAGGGCCCTATGTCCGAAATAAGAAAAACTGATAAAGAACTGGTGGATGGCTATCGTAATGGCTGTCTATCGGATTTTGAATTGTTGGTGAGCCGCTATCAGGATCAGATTTATAATTATGTGCTTTCATTGGTGAAAGACAAACAGCTGACTGATGATATCTTTCAGGATACCTTTGTGAAAATCATCCGGACCATTAAGGCTGGCTTTTATAAAGATGAAGGGAAATTCATCCAGTTCGCCATGCGTATCGCGCATAATTTGGTGATTGACCATTTCCGTAAGGAGAATCGTATTCCTGTCGTGGAGTCGTCGAGTGAGGATTATAATTATCTCGATAATGCGCCTATCACGGATCCTTCGGTGGAGCAAGGGATGATTGTGGATCAGGTGCACAGCGATCTCAGGAAAATGATCGACCGTCTGCCTCTGGAGCAGAAGGAAGTGTTGCGCATGAGGATTTATGACGACCTCAGCTTCAAGGAAATAGCCGACATCACCAATGTCAGCATCAACACCGCTTTGGGTCGGATGCGCTATGCATTGATCAATCTTCGTAAGATGGCTGAAACCCATAAGATGAGCCTAACTTATTGATTGAGTTGAAATTAAGAAAATTATCAAAAAAAACGCTCGACCGTAAAATATTCAAACTAATTTTCCGTTTTTTAGGTGTATGTTCAATGAAAACAAAAGCCTATGACAGGAAATGCTACTCTGAATTGCAACGAGCCAATCCTTGATGATTTTTTAAAAACACAACTCAAAGAGGTCTTCGCCTCGCAAAACGAAAAACCTGGTAAATCAGTGCTCAATTTCATCTTTGGTTACGCTGCGGCGTTTGAATCCGTGACAAACGGGCTCTTTGGCTCGGTGGATTTAATCAACAACTAAAAAAACTATTTCTAACCTAAATAGGGCGTGGCGTTAAACCACGCCTTTTTTTTATTTCTGCTTCCGCCTATTATATAATAAAAATAATTTGTTTTACCCGATAAAAAACATTACCTTTGCAGTCCGAAAAACGGCAATTTTTACAAATTTCTAACATAACAAATTATGAACAAGCAGATTACATTAGAGCAAGCTGTCGAGAGAGTTCACGACGGCATGACTATTATGATCGGTGGCTTCCTCGGCGTGGGAAGCCCTGTACAAATCATTGACGCTTTGGTCGCCAAAGGTGTCAAAGACCTTACCATCATTGCTAATGATACAGCATACGATGAGGTGGCTCACGGCAAACTCGTCACTAACCATCAAGTCAAAAAGGCTATCGTCTCTCATACTGGCACTAATAAACAGACCGCCTTGCAGAAGAACGAAGGCACTTTGATTGTGGAATATGTTCCCCAAGGCACCCTTGCAGAGCGTATCCGCGCCTACGGTGCAGGCCTCGGTGGTGTGTTGACTCCCACCGGCATGGGCACCATCATGGCTGATGGCAAACAGGTCGTGAATGTGGACGGCAAAGACTACCTCCTTGAGAAGCCTCTGAAGGCCGACATCGCTTTCCTGCGCGCCAATATCGTTGACGAATTCGGCAACATGGTGTTCCTTGGCACGACCAACAACTTCAACCCGCTGATGGCTACCGCCGCTGACTATGTCGTCGTCGAGGCTGAGAAGCTGGTCCCCGTCGGTGAAATCAAACCCGAATGCGTCCATGCCTCGGGTATTTACGTGGACGGAATCTACGTCGAAAAGTAATTAAGAATTAAGAATTTAGAGATATGGAATACAGAACAAAGATCAGACTGCGCATGAGCGCAAAGGATGCCCACTATGGTGGCAATTTGGTTGACGGCGCCCACATGGTTCACCTCTTTGGTGATGTGGCTACCGAACTTTTGATTATGCGTGACGGCGATGAAGGCCTGTTCCGCGCCTACGACAACATCGACTTTTTGGCTCCCGTCTATGCTGGCGACTATATCGAGGCTGAAGGCTGGATCGACAAGGAAGGCAACACCTCACGCCACATGCAGTTTGAAGCCCGCAAGGTAGCTATCGCCCGTCCCGACATCTCTCCGTCGGCTGCCGATGAACTTGATGAGCCTATCGTGGTTTGCCGCGCTTCAGGTACATGTGTGACCCCAAAAGACTGCCAAAGAAAGTAATTAAGAATTTAGAATTTAGAATTAATAGTTCATGGATAAACTGATTATTACCGCTGCTATTTGCGGCGCAGAAGTCACCAAGGAACAGAATCCCAATGTGCCTTATACCGTTGAGGAAATCGTGCGTGAGGCCAAGTCGGCCGTCGATGCCGGTGCCGCCATCGTGCACCTGCACGTCCGCTGGGACGACGGCACGCCTACCCAAGACCGTGGCCGTTTCCAAGAGTGCGAAGAGGCCATATTAAAGGTGTGCCCCAACGTCATCCTCATCCCTTCCACTGGCGGTGCCGTCG
>JAEEII010000308.1 GCA_016281295.1 Bacteroidales bacterium | reverse complement strand
TTTTAAACGGAAAAACAAAAAAAGTCCCAAAAAAATTTGCAGTTTCCCAAAAAAGCCTTACCTTTGCAATCCCGTCAAACGGGAATTGACATACTGCGGAAATAGCTCAGTTGGTAGAGCACGACCTTGCCAAGGTCGGGGTCGCGAGTTCGAGTCTCGTTTTCCGCTCAAAAAACAAACCCAAATGCCTCTCAGATACCTGAGGGGCATTTTTTATTCCCAAACATAGACCAAAATTGTGACGGAATCTGTGACTAACCCCTTGCGAACAAAAACCAGTCACAAAAAACAACGTAAGTCTATGAGCTACACAACGTTCAACGTTAGTTTTTACTGCCGTGAAAGTAAGGCTAACAGCAAGGGATTGGCTCCAATCGAGCTGTCAATCGTCATCAACGGGGAGAGAGCCATTGTATCCTTGCCCCGGAAACAAACCCCAAAAGAGTTCAAAGCCGCAGTTTCATCCAAACGTGGGAATGAAATCAAGGATTATTTGGAAGCCACCAGAAAACGCCTCAACGCCATCACTACGGAAATGATGGACAACGGCATAGCCCTCAACGCCAAAGCCCTCAGGGAGTACTTTATGTACGGCGGTGTGCGGCGGCTCACCATTGAAGCTCTCTTTGATGAGTACATCTGCATCCTTGAAAAAAGGGTTGGTATCGACTTGACCCCCCGCAGTTTCAAGAAATATCAGCTTGCCCGTGACAAGTTCTTTTTGTACGTGGACAAAGACAAGCCGGTAACCAGTATCACCAGTGCCGTCATCGTATCGTTCATGGCAGGGCTCCGTAAAGAATACAACATTACCACCGCCAACGGCTACGGGCAGAAGGTGAAAACTATAGTCAAGTACGCCATGAGCAAAGGATTCCTCACCGTCAACCCCTTTATTGGCATTCACATCCGCAAGGGTGATATGGACATTGAGTTTCTAACCGTTGAGGAACTGGACAGGATTCGTGATACGGACTTCCTCAACGACTCTATCAACAGGGTACGGGACTTGTTCGTGTTTCAAGCGGCCTCTGGACTATCCTACTGCGATATGGCTTCGCTTTTGCCCAGTGACATCCTTTACAACGAGGATGGACAGCCATACATCCACAAACGACGGGCAAAGACCAAGGTGTACTACACGGCTGTAATCCTGAAGGACGGCATTGATGTCCTGAAGCGGTACAACTACAAACTGCCCATCATTTCCAACGTTAAATACAACGCCAGCCTCAAGTTCATCAAGAGCATCTGCCACATCGACAAACCGCTCCATACGCACATTGCCCGCCATTCCTATGCCACCCGGTTACTTAACGAAGGAGTACGTATCGAGGTGGTAGCCCGGCTACTTGGACACACGACCGTACGCATTACCCAGCACTACGCCCACATGCTCCAGCGTAACATCATGGATGAAGTTCAATCTGCCTTCAAAGTAGCAGGAGGGCAGAACGAATCTGAGGGGGAATAATCCCCCTCCATATGGGGTGAAATTCCCCCCATATAATAACCAAAAGGAAAGGAGCGATTCCAACCAGAATCGCACCTTTCCTTTTTTCCTAAGAGGGAGGAGAGAGAAGCCGTCCCAAACCCAACCCTATCTATCAGGTTCTCATAGGAAAACCAAAGTAAAAATAAACCACTAAAACCGAACTTTTTCCTCACTCTACGGCCTTCTATCGATGTTTTTTCGATATTGAAATTACCGGTAATTCGCCTGTTTCTCGTGTGATAAGGGTCTCCCCTACACACGTTTTTCGGCACCGGCACCGGAGCCGGGGTATGGGGTGGCAGTCTTTCACGTAAACGCCCTCATTCCTGTGCGCATAGTAGGCTTAGTAAGCCAGTACATCTGTTGCTTCCGATAGTCGTCGCCACACCAGAAACAAAAAAACATCAACCTACTATACTTTCTACGTTTTTTGTGGCTTCTTTACCTATTTATCGTTAAGAAACACTTAATGCAATGGAAAACAATCAAAACACTCAAGGAACGCAGTACAAACGCACCTCCCGCCACCCCTCTGAGGAGACGAAAGAACTCATAAGCCAATCATTACGAGGACGACCAAAGGATGAAAGCTGGAGACAGGCAATCAGTGCAGGCATGGTCCAATACTGGGGCAACGATGACAATTTCCCAGATGATGCACAGAAGAACGACAATGGTGTTACCGGAATGACAGACATCGTTTTGTAGAACCGGAGACGGCTCCTGGTCAATCCAAGGAGCCGTCGTTATTCTTCAGCTTGAGTTCCTTGATGGCAGTGCACACTGCAAAGTCAATGTAATCAAGGACAGCCTTCACTTCGTCTTCTTTCGTTACACCAAGCCGGGCAAGAACCTTCGTGTAACGTTTAATCTCTTCTTCGCTATACATATCTAATCTTGCTTATCACCAGCATCGACCTTCAGGACGTTTATCTTCGGAAAAACACTTTCCGCAACGCCATCTAACTGTTTCCGAATCAGTGCAAATTCAAGATTTAAGTCCAATGTCTTAACCATAAAACGATTGCCCTTGATAACGAAGTCCATGTCCGGACTGACTTCTTCTTGGGTCTTAGCATATAAGAGCATTCCTGATACTTTGCCCGTGTTCAGCTTGTCCTCGTTATTGACATACGCCATAATCTGGTAAAGATTGGCATTGTGAACAGTTGTTTTATCGTACTGCGTTTGTAGAACCTTCCCGTAATACTTGGTGTCGATGATTAGGGTCTGGTCTCCCTGTTTCAGCATGATGTCCGACTGCATTTTTGGCATAAACAATAGCCCCTTTGAACTATCTTTGTTGTCAAAAGCCCACTCAACAACAGAAGCGTTGGCAGTAAGCCGTCCGGCATATTCTTTCCGGTAGTATTCCAGGACGAAATGTTCGAACAGTTTATTCAAGTGTTCGTCGGAGAACGTCGCCATTCGATACTCGCCGGATTCTGTTGTAAGCAGCATTCCGTCCAAGACAAAGTAACAAACGTTCATCAGCATCTGATAAGACCGGTTGTTCCGTTGAAAGTTCAATAGACCCCAATGAATCGATGTGGGGTCAATTGTATCGATACCATCAAGGAAAGGCATCAAGGTCTTTAAAGCAGCACGTCGGCTTTTTTCGACAGATTTCTCCCGGACAAGGATGAGTGCTGTCGTTTTCAGAATCTGATTGAAAATGTTATTGACGGAAAGGTCGTCGTATTCACAAGCGATTTCTTGACGATGCTGAATGCGATTCCGGATTGTTGCGTTTATGTCAAGCTTACCTTTGAGGCGAGTTAAGGACTCATGCCGAACGATATACTCCTTATATAGCCCCTGTTTAATCTGGCTTGAAATGCCACGATACAAGATTTCCGCAAATAAGTCTTGAATCCGGGTAAAGTTCTCTTTAGAGATGTCCTCATAGTTGTTTTGCCTAAGCACTTGAAATGCATAGGCTAACATGTAATAGACATTTCTAATCAGTATACCCTTGTCCGTGGTCATTCAAACACGGCTTTCAGAGTTTTCCTCCAGTCATCGACCTTCTGCTCATTATCAAACCAGTATTCTTGCAAAGTCGGAATGATGTCATAGTTGACGATTTCTTTTAGCAAAACATCGGTACACGTTTCCGGTGTCAAATTACAGAAATAGCTATGCCCGATTTCGAATCCTCTGCCAAGAGAATCGTCCTTGCAGATGGCTTTATTGAGACTTTTAACAACCTCAATAAGTGCGTTAAGTTTATCACTGGCAAGGCTCTCCTGATAGTCCTTGAAGCTCTTTGTCTCAAAACAAGGAACCATCTCAACAAAACTAAACCTACGACGAAGAGCGTAATCAATCATTGCCAGGCTTCTATCCGCAGTATTCATCAAACCAATGAGATACAGGTTGGCAGGAACGCTGAATTCCTCACCGGTATATACCAACGTCGCACTCTCATTCCGGTAGTCTTTCTCGATTAACATGAGAAGCTCGCCAAACACCTTACTTAGATTGCCACGGTTGATTTCATCGATGATAAAGAAATAGTCTCTCTCGGGGTCTTTCTGGGCTTCTTTGCAGAAGGTATAGAAAATACCTTCCCGGAGTCTAAAGGAACTCTCAGAAGGCTTATATCCCATGATAAAGTCTTCGTAAGAATAATTCTGGTGGAACTGAACAAATGCGATTCGTTTTTTGTCTTTCTCACCCATCATCGCATAACACAGACGCTTTGCACAGAAGGTTTTACCAACACCAGGTGCACCTTGTAGAATAATGTTCTTCTTCCGCTTAAGCAAGTGCTTAATGGACGTCAAAGCCGATTGAGGAATAAACACCTCAGACAAGAAATCGGCATCTGTGTATTTAACCACAGCACCCTCAGCTTTTGCCTCGTCCTTAATCTTCACCGGTACTTTTGGAGTGGGAACCGGATTCTCGCATCCAGAAAGCTTTGCTACAGTATTGAATTCTTCCTCTGTGATGCTAAATAACGAGCCCTGATTATTTCCCTTTATGACGGACATATTCGATAGCTCGTCATATTGCTTAAGGTCGTTACGTGAAAGACCCTTGGGAAGCCGTTCTGATAATTTAAAGCTAATGACTAAACGTCCATCCTCGTCTTTATGAAGTCCTTGAGTGAACTCAAGAATAGCCTTCGTAAGGGACACCGGAGAAGACGCATAACAGATGCCAAGGTCTCCAGCTTTCACGGTTTCGAAACAACTAAAGACCATGCGTTTGTGACCATCCTCAGTATATGCAGTATAAGTTTGTTCATCACCAAGACCATATTCATCAACATCCCAGATTGCGGGATTGGCATTAAGCCAGAAATAAGCTCTCTTAGCTTTGCTATCAAGCCCCATAAACTTTTCAAGTTTCTGGGGATAACCACTATACTGCGATATATCTGTCAGGGTTTTCATGACCAAATCATGGTCAACCGTCCATTCCCCACGATGTGTCCAGTTGACTTTCCGACGACTACAATACTCTTCTTTAGTTTCGTCATAATAGTAACCGGACGTGACTACGCCCTCTCCTAACAGTTTTCGACGTCCTTGCTTAACAATAATGACGTCTCCGACCTGCATCTTCAATAAGAAATCAGTGAGTGCACACTTAACATTCTTGTGGCTCTGGTCCTCACCGTAGGTTTCTTCAACGGCAGATGCAATCTCATCCTCGTCTTTGTACTGACTCAGGTCTCCAAGTTCTTCCCAGCCAATACCCATTACACCCTCTTTGTAGAACTCATCCCACTTCTTAGCATTCTCACCGGGAGCATAAATCCAGTATGTTACACTGTCTTTTGAGGGCATGTTTTTCTCTTTCTTGGGTAGTAGAGATAATAAGAAATCATAATACGAGTAAAAATCTCTGTCTCCTTGCTTGCTCATCAAGAACGCTTGAATCTTTGGTGTGGATACCTTTTGGGCATTCTCGAGTCCAAGAGCCGTCGAAATCGTTTCAAGCATTTCACGCTTGTAGATAGGCACAATTGACATCTGCGAGTATAAAAAGGCTATCTTCCATTTATAGGCGTCTCCCAGTTCCTTGTTTTTATCGATTGCGTCAAAATCACCCTTGGCAGCGGCTTGTGCGATAGTTATCACACTATTTAACGTTTTCTTGTATGCTTCATGACGGTCAGCTGCTTTTAACCTCTTGTACCAAGCGTATTCATCATCACTTGTTATCCTCGTATCATTAGGTTTCCTCTCGTATTTGTAAATCCCAAACTTGTACGATGAGCCACCCCCAATTGAGCCAAGGCTGATTGTTCTAATCTCTACCCAGTAACAGAACGAATCGTTTCGATTTAGATTCGTGTACTTCTCAAGAGGCATCTGGTCAAGAGTTTCTAAAGGAAACGCCTCTTGAAAACCATGATACAACTTGTATCTCTGGTCAGCGGTATTAGCAGCCATGTCAGTTGAAATAAGATTACTCTGTTCCATATTGTGTTCGTGTCTATCTCATGTTGTTCCGGTCGTTCTCTTTCTGTTTGATAAACTCAAGAAGGTTATCAACATCCTCCTTCTTGTTAATACGAAATAGCTGCCCATCTACATCAACAAAACCATTGATGTTGCAGCCTTCCCGTATTACCAGGTCATCAAGCTTAACCCCCAAAACCTCTGCAAACTTAACTAACGTAGCCGAGGATATATTATCGGATTTTAGGTACTGAGTCACCGCCGAGGCAGAGACGCCCATCTGTTCCGCAAGGACGGCAAGTGTTAGCCCCTTCTCCTTGCAGAGTTCCTTTACTCGTAATTTAGTCATAACTCAATCTTGCCATTTCCACAAAAGTAGGCATAATTAAGTCCTTATCAAAGAAATCGCCAATAAAATTAACTTTTTTCTTCATTTTCCCTGCTTTTTTCTTGGATTATATTTAGATTATTCTTAACTTTGTATCGAAGAAATAAAGAACCAACTTAATATGACAACAAATAACAAATACCAAGTTTGCCTCGCCCCGAGTGGCTGGGCTGTCTACGAAAAGGCAACGGGCACGAAAGTCAAAGGTTTTTCAGGTCGCCCCTTTGGTCGTTATGACGCCCTTACCTATATGTACCAATTAAATGGTTGGAATCTCCCCAAAGGTGGATTCCGCTAACAGAAATTCGATTGTTTAACCTTTACTCCCTTTTCACCATGAACACTACCATCATCACCACCGCCACCAACGACGCCCTCGTCGCCCGCCACATCGATGCCATTACCCGTAAGACCGGGTCTGCCTTGATGGGAATGAGCAAAGCCCTTCTCATCGAAGAAGCCAAACGCCAAATGAGAAACGGGGTCTGCCACTTCATCTACCTCAAAAAGAACGGCGAGGTCCGTGAGGCGATGGGTACGCTTTCCAAGCCGGTTCTCAATGCCACTCTCAAAGGAACCGGCGAAAGCCCCGAGACCTGGGGTTGCTGCTACTATCACGATGTCATTAAAGGTTCCGCTCGCTCCTTCCGCTGGCAAAATCTCCTTGCGGTCCTGTCGTAAGTCCAACCCCGGGGGCTGTCCTCTGGCGATAGCCCCCATTCTAACAAATACAACGATGAAACTCTTTACCTACAAAGGCACGAAGGTCTATCTCAAAGCCGAGCAATACGCCAACGGCGGAACCCTTGCCGTTGCCATGTACAAGCC
>JAEEII010000035.1 GCA_016281295.1 Bacteroidales bacterium | reverse complement strand
GCCACTATAAAGCTGCGGACACTCATCCGCCTCCGCGTCCACACGCATAGAGCGGAACTTACAGATGTTGAAAGGACGCCCTTGCCGTCCAATCCGTTCCTGGACATAAAGCACCGGCCCACCGTCCTCCAATTTCACGGCTGCAGCACAAATACCGATCAGCGGCGAAAACAGCAGCAGCAGAATCGCGGAAGCCACCGCATCGAAACTCCGTTTGACAAAACGACCCACCGCATTCATCCCGTCATGCTGCGGATGATCCTCTAATGTGGTCTTTGACTTGCCCCCCTCCGTGCTATCAGGCTCATTCGGGAAAAGGATGGCATCAATACCCCCGAGGCGCCACTGAAGGGAATCTATCTCCTGGGCGTCGCGACAGTAGTACACGACTCTGTCGTCAATAACGCGACCAGACATATTCCGGTCCTGGGTCAGGAGACCCAAGACATTGTAGATACCGCCACGGTCTGCCTCATTCGCCAGCTTCAGCGACAAGGGTCCTGTACCCGCAACCAGAACGTTTTTTTTGCCGACTACAGCATTGACATCTTCGTCGCCTTCCGTCGAGAAAAGTCTCGCCGACAGACGGATATACAGAAGAAAAACGCAACTGAGCAGCAAGTCTGCGAGCAAGAGCGACACCTTTGTCATTGCAGAAGCAATAGGCATAATATGCAGCAAGAGTAACCCAGCCAAAAGGACTTCTTTTACCACGATAGCCAAGACGACGTGTCCCAACAAGCGGATAGTTGCATAGCGCCGAACGAATCGGTAGCTCCCCGTAGCGAAGAAACCCACCAGAGAGGCTCCCAACGAACACCCAATCCAGCGCAGGACGATAGACGTAAACCCCGGCATTGCAGATGTCAGCCAACGAACAAGCAAAAGAGCCAACAATGACGCCATAACAGACAGTATACTGTCTTGCAACAGCACGGTCCGGGAGTCGTTGTATTTCGCCGAGGTAGGCATGACCAGTCGTCTAGTACGAAGTTTCGCGCAAAATTATAAAAAAATCGAGTAATCGCAAAAACCGAACCTATTTTCGCTTTCTTTTACGGTATTCTTCCTCTCGTGTCAATATGCAGTTAGCCAGAGGCTTAACACTTAAGATTTAAAAACGAGGGAGGCTCAAAAAAGCCCCCCTCGATTGATGCAATTGCTTTAATAAGCTAGATTGGTTCGTAAGTCACTTGGATGGAAGTAATACGAGGGAAGTTCGGAGTGCTATAGTTGCTTTGGTAACCATTCGTAAAGGTGACCGCTCCGGTGCTGGATCCGGTCCAAGTCGCTGTACTACTATTATTCCCGTCACGAGTAAAAGTACCAGGCGTTACTGTTACCGGATTGTTACCAAACTCATATCCAGCATAAGTGGCATTGCTATAGGTAACTTTGATCTGCGTGATTTTCAAGCCGGAAACAGGAGTTATCGTGATATTACCACGATTGTTTTGATTATTATTCCGATACCCCATTTGTATATAATTCACATCAGTCGGTCTGTAACCATATTCCCAAATATCCCCATAACCACCATAATCAAGGCCCAAATTCGAAAGACTTATATTAATGTACCCGTCATTCGAAGTAGCATTTCCTGTCCGGTTGTCATTGTACGTAAAGCTATTAACATTAAACGTAGAAGACGAATTCGGCCGACGACGCTGGGTAATGGTTGCCGTAGCTGTAGCAGCCGGATTTGTCATCGTTGCTGTTACGGTAAAGGTCCGCTGACTTGTCGTCGTATTGGCCGGCAGCGTGACCGTCAAAGTAGTAGTGCCCTCGCCGGAAGTAGCGGAGAGGGTTGGATTCGTGCCAGTCGGGCCGGAAACGCTCGCCGTCCAAGCCTTTCCTTCTTCAGCATGGATTGTCACAGTTGCCGTGGTAGCATTAAAGAGGACTGTTTGCGTGTTCGGGGTGATGGAGAACTGGAGTGGCAGCTGAGTGATAGTCACCGTATGAGGCACGCCGGCAGAAGTAACAGTAGCCGTTAAGGTTCTGGGAGTCGTCGTGCTATTATTGGCCGCGAAGCTCATCGTGAAGGATCCGTTACCGGTTTGCGCACTACTCACATTAACGGTAACTCCATCTCCAGCCGTGACAGTCCAGGTCTTCGTCTGGTCGTCCGGATCCATTTCGACCTGAACATCAACGGACGTTACATCAAATGCTACAGTCGCCTGTGTCGGATTGACATAGATACCGTCGTTGAGCAGGTTGACACTCTGAGTTTTAAAGTATTCATTGGCAACATAGATGGTCGTTGCACTGGCCCCCAACATCGTTTCGAACTGCGTCGAAATCGTGTGGTTCGTCGTGTATTCGCTCTCGTTGACAGTACGGATAAAAAAGAACGAATTCGTCGTGCCGTCTGCCAGACTCTTCGCGGTCTTGACCGGCATGGTGATCGCATGGCCATTGCCGTCCTGCTGCGTCGGGTTTAGCGTATGGTTGATGTCTTCGATGTAGATTTCCAGCGGAAACATCGAGGAGGGCAGACCATCCGGAAGCCCGATGTTCAAGACGGTATTGATTCCAGTTCCAGTATCGACTTTCTTGGGAACCAACGACAAAGTCATATCCATCTGCTTCATGACGCGAAGAGTAATGTCGCGATAGAGAGTGGACCTGTCGTCATCTTCCAGTCCGTTATGGGCTATGACCTGAAGGACGGATACAAGATCTTCGTTCGCATCTTGTCCGTTTAACTCAAACTCATAGAAATTATACCCAGTTTCAGAACTTTCAGCCGTTTTGGTGACTGTCGTTCCCTCCTTAAGGGCAAGGCCCTGAGTCTTAATGCTTACGGACACATTGGTATTGTTTACGACTCCGGTGGAAACATCGGGGATATATTGGACCCAGAGTGTTTTCTTACCACCGGAAGTGAAGTTCTTCTCCACATACTCCACAAGAAGACGGGACTCTCCATCAGAGATATCCGTCAGCTTCCGAGCTTCTGTTGACATGGAAACGTTACCGCCGCTATCGCGGTTCATTGCCTCAGTCGGACTCTTGGCGCCCCGGTTTCCAACCTTGTGTATCTTGACCTTATAATTGTAGTTGCGGTATATCGGGAAATAGCCTCCAACAGCCTCATCCATCAAGTCGAGTCTGTAATAAGTATAATAACTGTCCACCTGACCATTGGTTGGCTTGAATTTCGCCCGTACCAAGAGGCACGTTGCCTTTTCAGTCCCGGGATGAGTGCGCTCGTACATGAAAAGAGGCGTGCCTGGGGACGTTGTAATAGCCGACTCGGCCGCGGCTGCCGTCGCAG
>JAEEII010000307.1 GCA_016281295.1 Bacteroidales bacterium | reverse complement strand
TGACCCGCTCCCACTATGTAATAAAGGGAATCCCATTTTTCAGTGCCATCATCATAGGTACGGCAACTGATATAACGCTCACACCCCCAATGACCCCATAATTTCATGTTCATAGGATCTTTATGACAGCATGACGTCAAACAGAAAAAAGCCAAACAGGCTATTACCAAAGATTTTACGATTCGATTTTCTTTCATTTTTGTATTTTTCAAAGCAAAAATAGAAATAAATCCAAAGACCATGCCGTTTTCACAAAGTTTTTTTTGTTTTTATTATCTTTGCAGGATAAAAAACATCGTCTATGACACGAAAAAACACTCTGATCGTCATTTTTTTACTTTTTTGTTTGGGACTTAAAGCCCAGGACACCATCACTGTGATGCAATACAACTTGCTGGAATATGGCAATTACAATAGTGGATGGGCAAGCTGTTATGAATCGAACAACAACACACAGATAAAAGACGAATGCATCCGCACCATTCTGGATTACGTAAAACCCGACATCTTGACTGTCAATGAGTTCGGTGCTTCTACGTCAATTCTCAACGGCTTCCTGCAACACAACCTCAATATCGATGGCGTGAATTATTGGAAATCGGACAACATCGTCAACTATGCCAACAGCAACATCATCAACCATATCTTTTATAACTCGAGCAAGATGGAATTGAAGCGTCACGCGGTGATCCGCACCTCGGTGCGCGACATCGACGCCTACGAGTTATATTTCAAGACGAAGGAGTTAGTGGCGGGCGACACCACCAAGCTAGTGTGTGTGGTGGCTCATCTTAAAGCTGGGGAAGGCAGCACCAATGAAGGCACTCGCAGGGCTATGATTCAAAATGCCATGGACTTCATTGACGAGAACTATCCAGATGACAACGTGCTGATTATGGGAGACTTCAACATGTACTCCTCTTCAGAGTCAGCTTACAGGCTGCTCACCCAAAACTATCCGAACCACGACATCCTGTTTTTTGATCCGCTGAGCTTGGTAGGAGGTGTGGGGCAATGGCACAGCCGCATCCAATACGCTCCATATCACACACAATCCACCATGGCATGGTCCGACAATCCCTGCCGCAGCGGAGGGGGACTGGACGACCGTTTCGACATGATTTTGATGTCAGATGATATTTATATGGGTTTCAGAAACTTACGTTACATCAACAACTCATACTTAGCGGTAGGCAACGATGGCAACCATTTTAACATGTCGATCAACGATGGTTATAACAGTGCCGTTCCTTACCAAGTCGCCAACGCCCTTTATGAATGCTCCGACCATCTACCTGTGACGATGAAGATGCGGCTGTATGGCAATCTCGGAGTGGATGAATACGACGTTACGAGTTTCCAGGTATATCCCAATCCCACCGACAGCCAGTTGCACATTGAGACGCCGTATCATGACCTCTCCAGCTATGAATACCGCATCACGAATTTGATGGGTCAGGTATTAATGACCGGGACCGCGAGTCCATTGATTGACGTGGCGAGCTTACCCTCAGGGATTTATTTCATCCAAATCCACGGAACCACACAAAAATTCATCAAACAATAAGAAGGTGGACTGTCTCCCTCTAACCTCTTAACCTCTACCCTTCCTCAATGCGTCAAGATTTCCAGGCCATGTTCTGTCATGAGGAAGGTGTGTTCCCATTGGGCAGAAGGCAGTTCGTCTTCGGTGATGACTGTCCATCCGTCGGCACTGTCGATGAAGACCTTCCAGGTACCCATGTTGATCATCGGCTCGATGGTGAACACCATACCTGGCACCAATAACATGCCGGTGCCTTTCTTGCCATAATGCAGCACCTCAGGGTCGTCGTGGAACTTCACTCCCACGCCATGACCACAGAGGTCGCGCACCACGGTGAAACCGTTTTTATGGGCATGGCGTTCGATGGCATTGCCGATATCACCCACAAAACCGAAAGGCTTGGCGGCTTCCATGCCAATCTCCAGACATTCCTTGGCCACATCGACCAATTTCTGCTTGCGAGGCGTGGTCTCACCGATGACATACATACGTGAGGCGTCGGCATAAAAACCGTCGAGGATGGTGGTACAGTCAACGTTGATGATGTCACCTTCCTTCAGAATCTCTTTGGCCGAAGGGATGCCGTGGCATACCACTTCGTTGATGGAGGTACACACACTCTTGGGATAACCCTCGTAACCCAGAGTGGCCGGGATGGCACCATGCTCTATCGTGTAGGTATGCACCAGCTCGTCGATCTCCAAGGTGCTCATACCCGCATGGATCCTCTCTCCTACCAGATCGAGAATCGCCGTGTTGATCACCCCGCTTCGCTTGATACCTTCAATCTCTTCAGGGGTGCGGATCAACGTACGCTTTGGCACCAAGGCTCCGTGGTTTTCAAAATACATCACTTTTCTGTCCAAGGCAGTGGGTTCCACTCCGGCAGGAACACGCCATCTTCTACGGTTGTTAAACATTCCCATTTTGTATCTCTTATTTTGCTATTACAATTCCTAACATCTTGTTGATCTGCACCCTTAAGTCATCCCAATGTTTCTTGTTTTTCAGCAGAATCAACTGGTTATCTGTATCTTGTTCTTCTTTTAACTGATCTTGTATCTCTTTTCTTCTGGCATCGATGATTTGATCCTTATAACGCAGCAAGGCATTCTGCACCGTTTTTTTCAACGAGTCCTCTTCTTTCTTCACGAAAATGCCATGACGTTCCCATTGATCCAGCTTATAAGGCGAGATCAGCAAGTCGGCAGCTAACTGGGCGATTTGTGGATCCTCATGAGAAATAAAAAACTGGTCATTCGGCAATGTCCCTTGGTTGAGGGCTTCGTCATAAATCTGGAAGACCTTACGGTTGACGGGGTCGTTGAAGATGATTTCATCATTGACCAGGTCGTCGATGATCATCTGGGCTACCGGCATCTGTTCCTCCATCTCCTGCCCTTCCTCATTGACATACGTTACGGTGAGCGGGGTGTCGCCATACACAAACAGCAGTTTCACAAGCTCACGTTCTTGATAGTAGCCAGCGGGAAGGGATTCTTCCTCTGTTTTTTCCTGTGAGGGAGTCACCACCTGTTCATCGGGGATGGCCTC
>JAEEII010000306.1 GCA_016281295.1 Bacteroidales bacterium | reverse complement strand
GTCAATCCACAGTTCCGTAATAGCCGGATTTCTGCTCAACCAGAGGTTTTCAATCTTGTTGTTGCTGCAAACGAGCTTCGTCAGTGCCGTGAAATACTCAATGCCCGAGAGGCTTTCGATGCCCTGCCCCGAGACGTCGAGCTCCGTCGCCGCAAGCTCCTCTTCGGTGAGCTTGCCATCAGCACCCATAGGTTGCGCCAGCAGCCAGTCACGGAAGTTCTTGTCGGGGAAGTACTCCTCGTTGATGGCGACGTAGTAAGGAACACCGGGGTAGTCCACCCATTTGGAGCCGTCCCATATCTTTGGTATCCAATTCTTGGCTATGGCAGCCGCGACCTGTCTGGTATTCATCTCGTTACCGTCGGCAGCTTCATCGCGGCAGATATTTAGATTTTGGTTCGACGAATTTGTGGGTAGGCTACTGATAAAGTAATCCATACCCCTGTTTCTGATTTTGTTACCATAGCAGACAAAGTTACCCAAAGCTTGCTCCGACGACATATAAAGTGCAACCAACTGATTGTTATTGCATACGAAATAATTGAGTTTTGTACAGTTAGAAACGTCAAGTTCAACCAGCTGGTTGTTATGACAGGTAAAATAGCTGAGACTCGTAAGGTCCCATAGGTTAAGGGATTTCAGATTGTTGTTTTGGCATTCCATATATGAAAGAGCCTTGCAACCCGACAAGTTAAGGGACTCCAGCTGGTTGTTGTTGCATTTGAAATGGTTGAGACTTGCAAGTCCAGACAGGTTGAGAGATACCAGATTATTGTTTTGGCATACCAAATACGTCAGTGCCGTGAAATACTCGATGCCTTTAAGGTCTGCTATTCCCTCGCTACTAACAGATATAGATGTCACACTCTGTATCTCCTTCTCAGTGAGATAGCCGTCCTTGTCCAAGTCACAATTATTCTTAACGTAATTGCAGAAAATGTCATCGGGGAAATTCGTCTTGTCGATAGCAAGACCAGGATCCATACCATTATAGGGGGAGCCATCCTTCGACAGCACTTGCCAGCCCTTGGCGTTAGCGGCATACACCTGCACGGTAGTCATCTCGTTGCCCTCAGTGTTCTCGTCGCCGTAAACGTAAAGCTCGCCGCCCGTCGTGGGTAATGACTCTACGAGATTACTCAAATTTTCACCCCACATCTGATTGTTGTAACAATACAACTTGTTAATAGCCTGGCAGGATGAAAGCCCCCACCCACTGGTACCAATCCCGTCAAGCTGGTTACCGCTACAATCCAAAGTTGTCAGTGCCTCACATCCAGAAACATCAAGGTCGGTCAACTGCAGGTTACTGCAATTCAGCGTCGTTACACCATCGTTGTGACCGCAATTCAGAGATGTCAGTGCCTTGTTGTTCGACACGTCAAGGGTGGTCAGCTGGTTATGGCTGCAATACAGAAATGTCAGTACCGTGTTATGAGAGACATCAAGGGCGTTCAGCTTGTTGTACGAGACGTCAAGCGAGGTCAGTGCAGTGTTGTTCGTCACGTCAAGAACGGTCAGCTGGTTTTGCTGACAATTCAACGTAGTTAGTGCTGTGTTGTTCGAAACGCTAAGAGCTGTCAGTTTGTTTATGTCACAATTCAGAATTGTTAGTGCCGTACAGTCCGAAACATCAAGCGAAGTCAGCTGGTTACTACTGCAATCCAACTCAGTCAGTGCCGTGCAGCCCGATACATTAAGCGAAGTCAGCGTATTGTAACCGCAATCCAGCTTTGTCAGTTTCTTGTTCTTCGACACATCAAGGGTGGTCAAGTTGAGCTTGTGGCAATTCAACGATGTCAGTTCAGTAAAGTATTGTACACCCGTGAGGTCGGTCAGATTCTGATAAAAGACCCAGCTAATGTCTATCTTCGTCACCGCCTCAATCTCCTCGATACCAAGGATGCCATCCCTGTTCGTGTCGCATTTGCTGCTGACATAAGAGCGGAATGTCGCGTTAGGGAAGTTCGTTTCATTAATGGTATAGCCGCTGAAGCCCTCGTAGTCCTGCTGGCCGCCGTTGCTGGACCATGCCGTCACCCGCCAGTTCTTGGCCTTGGCGGCGTTCACCTGCGCGGCGGTGATGATGTTTTGGTCGTCGACCGAGTTGTCGAACACCTGGAACTGCCCCAAAGGGCTGTCCGTAGTCCCTTGGTACGTCGGCATGCCCGCTACGAGTTTGCTCATCTCAGCGGCATCAATTTGGTTACCCGAGCAATAGAGATAGCGCAGCTTCGCATTGTTCGTGACGTCGAGCGAGGTCAGCTGGTTATTGGAACAAAACAGCATCTGCAGCTCGGTATTCTTCGAGAGGTCGAGCGAGGTCAGCTGGTTGCTGCCGCAGTCCAGCCTTTCGAGCTTAGTGTTCTGCGAGAGGTCGAGCTTGTCCAGATAGTTGCCAAAGACGTTCAGCTCCTTCAGTTCGGTGAAGAACTCTATGCCCTTGAGGTTGCTGATGGACATATCGGTGGCATTGATCTCCTTCACTTGGGCTATCTCGCTGTTGGTGAGCACCCCGTCCATGACTTCGTACTCGCAGTAATCCCTCACATAGTTGCAGAAGTTCCTGTCGGGGAAGTTCGTCTCGTTGATTTCAACGTCGGCCCACACGCCGCCGACGGCAAAAAGGTTAACGACAAGTGCCGCGAGGCACAAGATGCGGTGAAGACCGAAGCCCTGTTTCGCTACGTCAGTCCCCGAAACAGGGGGTGGTATCAGTAACTGATTGATTTTCATAGGTTTATCTGTATTTAGTTATTCGTCATTGTCTTGTCAAAAGCCAGCGACATAGTTATCAGCCGCAAAGATAAAAAAAATTATCCAGACGGCCAAGGATTTTCCAATTTTTTCAG
>JAEEII010000305.1 GCA_016281295.1 Bacteroidales bacterium | reverse complement strand
TCGACGTCATCCTGCCGACCACCGACGGCCGCATCATCACCCTGCCCCGCCACATCGAACCCAAGGAGGACACCGCCCTGCTCATCCATCAGCTCGGACTGACCCTGCCCCCGCAGTCCCCGCCCCGCATCTCGTCCGCGCCAGCCCCCCAAACGGCGATGTAGTGGAGACCTATGAGCAAAATCTTAGGTAACAACCCTGTTTTACCCTCGAACGTGGAAAGTCGGGCTAGAGGGCTATAATGTGAGTCCCCGAAACCTTTGTTATGCATTTTTCCGATATTTCTTTCACAGCTGGAAGGAGGGGAGTATATTGAGGCGCGGACGGTTGCATTCCCCCCACTGGAAGCACCCAACAGGCACCCACGGAGACAATCCATCGAACAAAAAATAACGACGATCCACTTATAGCGTAAACTGCTGACACGACACCGCTCTGGAAATACTACCACACGTTTCCTCCAGTCGTGGAATACCAAGGCCATTGGTCTTGCATTGAACACTTGGCAGACGCGCCCCCCATGGGCGCGTTTTCTCCGTGCGTTCAATGCGGCCTGTGGTAGGGCTTCCAGAGCGGGCACGGATTCGAAAACGCGCTTTTTTCATGCCTTTTTCTGCCCTTGCGCGCCGCGTCGCGGTGCGAAAGGGCAGACATGGGACAAGATGAAATTGTGACACAAAAGGACTACGGAAGCCAAGTCCAGATGGGGTGGTTTCCGAAACGCAGTGCGAGCTGGATAGTGAGCCGTGTACTTGGATTGCTGTTTGCGGTGGTAGTTTGGTTGCTATGGTACCACAAAGCAGAAGTGTCGGTCATATTCAATTGGGTTGATTTGTTGCCAGTTTTGCTGCTGGTTGTCGCTTGCTGGGGCATCAAGCGGGCACCTAAGGGTGAGTTTTTCGAGGAACCCCTGAACAAGCGTCAGGGGCTGGCGTTGAGGGGGGTGTTTGCGTGTGTGGTGATGATGTTTCATTTGTCTCTGTGGCGCTTAGGTGACGATAGTTGTTTATTCGCTCGCTTTGGTTTTTGGGGCTCGGCTAGTGTGGCCATATTTTTGGGTTTATCTGGCTATGGACTTGTAACTCAAGCAGAAACGCGCCCTGATTATATGAAAGGATTTTGGCCTACGCGCTTAAAATCCCTGCTTGGTCCTTATTGTTTGATGACACTCTTGTGTGGAATCCAAGTATGGCGTGGGGATATGAAGTGGGCAGAGCAGCTATATTTGCAGCTAGGCCTTGTTCACTTCGGATGGTTTTTTGCGGTTCTTTTAGGCTTTTATTTGGTCTTTTGGTTGGGCTATCACAATACTGCCTTTCCGCTGAATTCTCGGGGTGTTATGTCCTGTTTGGGAACATTCTGTTTGACAGTTTTACTACAATTCTATTCTGAAAAAACAGATTATCTTTTTATAAGTAATGGGGCATTTGTGGCAGGGATATGGTTAGGACACGGACAAGGCAAGAAATTCAAATACTTTGGGAAGTGCTGGTGGTTTGTGATGGCAATAATGGGAATTATTATTCTGATTAATTGTTCTCAAGGGTGGCATGAAAGGCATGAAGCGGATAGGCTCACGACGTTTTTATGCAATACATTGTTTTTTGTTTCTATTGCCATTTTGGGGATGAAGGTTCAATTCTCAAATTGTGTGTTAACATGGTTGGGAAAGATTTCTTATGAGTTGTATTTGACTCATGGTTGGTTGATGTATGAACTTCGACATTGGTGGCCAGGGTTGAAGGGGACGGGGTATGTGTATGCGGTGGTGGCGGGGAATTTGGCGATGGCGAGTGCGTTACATTGTGTGGTGAGATGGGTAAGACATAGGTGGGGTACAGAATTCGTCATTCTCAGAAGGGGGAGGCGATAGTGGGGATGGATGACGGTTCATCGCCTACTAAGGACAACTGGTGGACAGTGCATTAATCGTTGACAAATTTCGTGCTCGAAACATGTTTCCATTGGGACGAAAAAGTGATGCGTTATCACCCCTGCCAGCTGACGCATTCGCTGGCGCTCCAACAAAGTCCCGCCGCTCTCCTTCCAATGGTTGGGCCCGACCGCCGGGCGGGCCGCAGCTGCGACAAAGTGCGTCCGAAACAAGACGACATTGGCCCTGCCATGCGACGCAGGAGGCATTGCGGAAAATGCCCGCGTGGAGGCTTGAAACGGCCTCAACCGATTATAAAAATACAAATGTATACTTATGAAATAAATGCAAAAATATTCGGAAATTTGACAATTCTGTTTTCAAAACTGAAATCTAAGTCCCACTATTGTACAAAAGTGGGACTGAGCGTGAAAACGAATGTTTGCTGAAATGTTGAAAAATCAAATATAATTGGCGAAAAATCAAACAATAATCTGATTTCTAGTCCCACTTCTATGCTCGTATAATGCAGTTGAGTGTAGATTTTGTGTAAAATTCCAAGTATATTATGTGAAAATGAAATGCAAAAATGTGGTTCATTCTTGCGCATCTTTTGGATGGCGGGAAGGGAATGAAAAATAGGGACAGCCTTTTGGAAATGGATAAAACTTGCGCTCAAAACATATTTCCATTGTATGGAAAGTTGTTTTGGGACCGAAAAAGGGGTGCGATTTTGATTTGTGGGAAAGCCGTTGTCGCGCGTACTCCCCCCTGTCGCCGGGCGGCGACATCCCCCCTCCCGGAGGGGGCAAATGCTGCTGTTTTACGGCGAATTTCGAGAAAAAGCGGACGCGTCAAGCGCGTCCCTCCCGACGGGCTATGCAACAAACTGCAATCGCGCCCCCGAAAAAGTGACACGGCCGCGCCAAAGCGCGGCCGGGAAAACCGATTGCGAGGAGGGGCTCAGGGGGCGGAGGGGGAAAGTTCGAGGAGGCCGGGGAAGGGGATGTGGGCGCCGAAGATGCGGAGGGTGGGGGTGGAGCGGGTGCGGTCGAGGAGGGTGCGGCGGACTTGGGAGGCGTCGGCGGGGGATTGGTCCCATTGGGCGGAGATTTCGGGGTGGGGGACCTGGAGGTCGACGGCGTGGAAGGCGTCGCCGATGAAAAGGACGTCGCTTTTGCGGTAGAAGACGTGGAGGGGGGTGTGGCCTCGGGCGGGTTCGGGGAGGAATCCGGGGGGAAGGCGGGCGTCGTCGGGGGAGGCGAAGGAGGTCACGGGGTAGCCGGCGGCCTCGGCGCGGGTGGCGAAGTCGGGGGGGGCGGGGATGTCGTCGGGGCGGAAGTAGTGGAGGGTGGCGTTGGGGAAGGCGGGGCGTCCGTCGGGGAGGAACAGGCCGCCGACGTGGTCGAAGTGTTCGTGGGTGAGAAGGACGTCGGTGATGGCGTCGGGGTCGATGCCGTCGGCGCGGAGCTGTGCGAGGAGGGAGCCGCGTGGGGCGCCGTTTCCGGCGTCGATGAGGGTGAGGCGGTCGCCGTCGATGACGAGGAATACGTTGCAGGAGGAGCGTAGCGGCTCGCGGGCGGCGACGGGGGAGCCGTCGGGGAGGTGGAAGATGGAGGGGGGGATTTGCTGTGCGGCGTCCTGGTAGGCGCGGACCTCGAAGCCGTCGCAGGGGAGATGGAAGGGGGCGGGCGGTTCGGCGTGGGCGGTCATGGCAAGAGTCAGGGAAAATGTCAGTGTTTGGGCAAGCAGGAATTGGAGGAAACGCATGGCATGGGTGAAGAAGTGGCAATAATCGCCAGGAATATCATGGTTTTGGTAATAAACAGGCGCATTGAGAAGCGGAATTATATTGTTTTCTCAGAATCTCATGATGCCTCACTTTGAGTGAAAGTTAAGGTCGTAAGCATTCGTTTTCTCAAAGGAGTTTCGACATAACGGTTTAGAAAAACAGCGAAACAAACTAGTACCACAACAAACATGGAAAATCCCAGGATGCTTTGTTTCCATGCAGAAAACACAAGACTGAAAACACGGCTCAGAGGATGCTGGAATATGTATACAGCGTAGCTGGATGTCCCCAAGAGAACTAACCAGCGAGTTGACAAAAATTTGACGATTGGGGTCGGCCTCCGCAGAGCATGAAGCAACAAAGCATAGAGAGGGGCCAACCCTCCCATGTGGAGAAAATAGCGCCAGACTGATGATTGGGGAACAACGGCGATGGTAATACCCGCCACGGCCAACAAAAAACTTAGAACAGGCATAGACATGGTGCTGTTCCCTTTGGAATCAGGAGCTGCCAGCATGCCCAGTGTGAAAACTGGCACGTACATTGTGGGGTGATAAAGAAGAAAATGGTGGACATAGCGAAGACTGGAATTGTTCTCATAAAACCAGCGATCCCAAACCCACCCGCGAGCAAAACACAAAAGCGACATTCCGACAATCCAAAGGCACCAAAAGGAAGTCCAGCGGTGCCGTTTGGACATTCGGAATATCCATGGACCAATACACAAAAAGAGGATATATAGAGTCAACTCAACAGAAACAGCCCAGCTTTGTGGGTTCAACGAAAGAGCAAAATCCGGAATCCAAGTATGAATGCCCAATGCATTGACCTCTAGACGAACTATCCAAGGCAGCAATGTCAATCTGTCTAATGTTTGAAAAGGACAACACAGTAAGAATGAACCTATCAGGGCAAGCCAATAGAGCGGTCCGAGGCGAGCCCAGCGTTCAATCAAAAATCGGACTCTAGTGACATGACGATAGCGAAAAGAATAAGTCAACACGAATCCCGAAAGGAAAAAGAAAAAAGAAACGGGAATACCTGCGTGGATGGGAAAAGGAAGAATATCTTGTCCGAAATGAAACAAGAGAATCCAAAATGATGCAAAAAAACGCAAGACAGTCCATGCAGGCACATTGGGCGGCGAATTGGCTGTACCCTGGGAGGTGATGGTCTCAAGGTCTGCCATAGGTCCTCTCACGTTTTTCGGATTAGAACACGAATCTCGTCTCCCTCCTCTAGCTGCATGCTCAGCCGGCGACGCCGTCGCGTTCGATGAAGCGGCGGTGCCAGATGGCGATGTTCATGAGGCCCCAGAGGACGTGGTTGTGGTTCTGCTTCATGGCGAGGTGCTCGTCGATGAGGCGGTCGATGTAGGGGATGTCGAAGTC
>JAEEII010000034.1 GCA_016281295.1 Bacteroidales bacterium | reverse complement strand
TTCCAAGCATGGCCAGGGCTTCAAGGAAGGTGCAGCGCTCGTTGGCGATGTTCAGCACTTTGCCTTTGCCGCCGCCGAGGAAGAAAACTTTGAAGTTGTTGAAACGTACCATGACGAAAGGTTCGTCGATGTATCCGCCGTTTTTGAGCATGGCGGCCAGGGTGTCCTGAAGCCTCAGGCGGGTCAGGCCGGCCACATGAAGGTTGCCGATGATGGGCATCTGGATGTCGCCATTGACATCCACCAGATATCTCGAGTTGTTGGATGAAGTGTTGGTGGAGTTGCCGAGGTTGAAAGGTGTGGCGAGTTCTTTTTTGCTGCTGGAGGTGGAAACAATAATGCTCAGTTCGTCATAAGGTGCAATTGCGGCCTCGAATCTGTTCTCAATCTGGATCTGGCTGCCCTGTGTCATGTCTTGCAGATAGTTTACTCGGCGAGGAGTGACGCAAGATACCGAAAAAAGGGCTATCATGAGGCTCACAAATGCTATTAAATTATATTTTTTTATCATATAAAGATACTTTGTCTCTGTGTACTATACTATAAACTAATACGTTGCAGGGTTTTGCAACTATCGGTTTAAGCAGCAAAGATACACTTTTTTCGTTAATTGGCAAAATATATTATATAATTTGGCTTATTATCTTATCTGATGCGTCGCCGTTGCCAAAGTGATTTGTGTGTGGAGGGATGTGATTGATAAGTTTTTCTGCGGCGGATACGATGCGCTTTTTGTCGGCATCGGCAAGAATGGCGGCGCCGTCCTCTACAAGTTCCACCCATTCGGTTTCAGGCCGCATCACCACGCAACATTTTCCACTGAAATTGGCCTCTTTCTGTAATCCCCCGCTGTCGGTCAGCACAAGGCACGATTTTTGCAACGCAGCCAAAGTCTCGAGATAGGAGAGGGGTTCGGTAAGGCAAATATGGTCTGAGAATACTATAATGTCCTTGGAATCAATGATTTTTCTTGTTCTGGGGTGTAGTGGAAACAGGATTGTTGTGTTGAGTGTGTCGGCAATGGTGTTCAACGCTGATAGTATGCTTTTTAGCCTCTCTGGATTGTCGGTATTGAAGTCTCGATGAAGGGTTGCGAGGATGAATGGTGAGCTGGGGATTCTTTCTGTCGCTTTTTGTAGTGCGATGGGAGTATAGTGGAGCACATTGTCGTACATCACGTCTCCGCAGAAAACTATTTCCTCATCCCTAAACCCTTCGTTTTTCAGGTTTTTAACGGCTGTCAGTGTGGGTGCGAAGAGGAGTTTGGAGACATGGTCGGTCAGTATGCGGTTAATCTCTTCCGGCATGTCGCGGTTGAACGAACGGAGACCAGCTTCCACATGGTAGACCGGGATGTGAAGCTTCGATGCCGCCAAGGCTCCTGCCAGGGTTGAATTGGTGTCTCCGTATACCAAAACGCCATCGTAATGGTTTGATAACAAGATTTCTTCGATACCTTTGAGCATGGCTGCGGTTTGGCTGCCATGGCTGCCGGAACCGACGTTCAGGTTGTATTTGGGCAGGGGTATGCCCAACTCGGTGAAGAACCGACCCGACATGGCATCGTCGTAGTGCTGTCCGGTGTGGAGGATATCTTCGCTGATGACTTTGGAATATTTCTCGCTGATAGTGTGAGAGATGGCGGCGGCCTTGATGAATTGGGGCCGTGCCCCGACGATGGTGAGGATTTGTTTCATCTATTTGGTTGATACTATGATTCTTTTGACAATGTTCTTGGCGTTCTGCAGGAGCATTTCCTTCATCCAACCAGCTCCGAATGGCATCCAACGTTGAGGATGGGTGTTGATGAGCAGGCTATAGTGATGTATCGGGTGGTTTATATCATTGATAGCATGTATTATATCGTCGGTTTTGTGAAAGACAAGACCTTCTTTCTCCCAGCGCTCTTGCTGACCGGGCACCTTGTCGCGCACACTCATCTTGTAGCCATCCCAGCGGCGACCGGTGTCGGTCAGGTAAAGCGTGGTGCTGAAATCGGTGTCCAACATTGGTTCGTAATCAATACCTGTGGTGTGTATATCATATTGATTCCAAATGTCTTGGCTGTTCCATTTTGATTTCGGGCTGCCGTGTGCGCAAGCGGTGGAGATGGGCGCTATGCCACGAAGTTTCTCGAGATTGCGGCAGAAATCCTCATAGGCCGCCTCGATATTGCCATCGCAAGTGGTCATGCATTCGTAGTGGTAGCCGGCCGTATGTCCCAAGGAAACAATTTGTTGGATGATAGCTTCGTCGTAGCTTTCGGGAACGGTCCGGAAATAATAGGTTCCATGCAGGCCCAACTCTGCTTCCACTTGTGCAATCCGTAGCGAGAATGCTGGCTTGAGGTCTACATCATGCCTGATTCTAAAGTTGTTGTGGCTCTTCAATGCCACCAGCAACTCGCGATATTTTTCAATTGTGAAGTCCATTATTTCAATTTTTCAATGAATTGGGAGAAGAATGTGGCAACGTCGATTTTGTCCTCCAGCATTCTCTGTCTACGAGTCTGATATATTTCCCGAAGGTTGTCTGTAGATACCAAATTCTTAATTGTTTGGTACATTCTTTCAGGATCGCTTGAGGGTATCCCGATGGTTAGCTGGTATTTTTTCTCCAATTCCTCAAGCACGCCAATTTTCCCTGCAAAATCGTTGAAACGGATGGAGGGAGTCCCAAGCATGGCTGCTTCGACCGCCATACTCTGGCTGTCGCCTATATAGAGCGTTGCAAAGGCCATAATATGGTGGATGTCAAGGGGATTGATTTTGAGTTTGTGCTTCTCCAATTCAGGAATCAGCTCTCGTTCAGAAGTGATGTAAATCTTTCCGTGAGGCGACAGGATATGGATGAGTTCAAGTGCTATGTTGTTGTTGATTCCGTGTGCTTTGGCGCTTACGTCGTGATATGCGTTCAGCTGTGCGAAACGTAACAGGAAAAAGGTCTCGTTGTGTGGAAAATATTTGTCTACCACGTCAGGGTCGGGGGTGAAGCGGTTGGGATGGAGGTAGGCAAGTTTGTGGAAGCCTTCGTAGTGGGTGGTGGCGGGCTCCAATTCTCCATTGTTGCAGGAAACAGGAGACAAGTAGTTGTCTACAAATGGTTTGACCGCTTTGATGAACTGCGGTACTATTGTGGCATCGTCTTCTGCCATGACCACCGAGCGTCGTCGGAGCAGCCATGCCACCTGTGCCACCTCGGGTGTGGAGCCCACGAGCACGTCGACCCGATGGCAGAGAGCGAATTTAAAAACGCGCCAAAGTCTGAGCATCAGCGTGAATGACGATTTTTTGCCACTGGGCAGAATGTTGACATAAGGCAATCCCGATTGCTTGAGCAAATCTTCGAGAATGTCTTTTTTGCGGATAAGGATAAAGATTTGGTGTCCGTCACGCTGCAAGTCGGCGATGGTGTTGCGGAACAGATGGAAGTGGGCGGGGTGGCCCAGTTGGAAAAGTACTTTCATGGTAGGAACTACCTATTATCGCCCTACCAACGCCCTACCAACTCCTACCACGGTAGGAGTTGGTAGGGCGTTGGTAGGTAGTTGGTAAGTGTATCTATGCTACTGATTATTATCAAGATGCTTGATGATTTTGGCCGGGATTCCACCCACCAGGGTGTGGGGAGGTACGTCGCGTGTCACAACAGCCCCGGTGGCTACCACGGCCTCGTCTCCTATGGTGACGCCGTAGATGATTGTCACATTGGGCATTATCCACACTCGACTGCCAATGTTGACGGGTTTGACGGTGAGAGGGTAGATTTCCTTCAGCGGAGTCTGTGTCGGGATACAACCGTGGGCGGTGATGGTGCAG
>JAEEII010000033.1 GCA_016281295.1 Bacteroidales bacterium | reverse complement strand
CTGATTAGCATTATGAAAAATACAACCAACCCAAACACAAGACCATGGAGAATACTATTTCCACTTCTTATGATGGCTGTTTTTTCCACAGCCAAGGCGCAATCCGTGGAATTCGCACCTGTTGGGGCGGAATGGTATTACACCAGATACTATAGAATTGGACCAGATCCCTCAGGAATCACATACGACCGATTCCGAAGCCTGAGAACTATTGAGATCGTAACTTAGCCAGCCGAACGGAAGGGAAATACGCCACACCGATGACAGAGACATTCAAATACGACCCCGTGATTGGACGCTTCTTCTCGCCCGACCCGTTTGTGCAGGTGCCCGACTTTACCCAGAGCTCCCTCTCAGTTCTCAATTCTTAATTCATCCCTCTCCTCTCTCTTCTGGAACCTGCTCGTGATGTCTTTTACGCGACCGTCAGACAAACGTTTGAACATGCGTTGGTTGGTGGTGATGGAATTCAAAGGCCCGTATTTTTCATCGTATCTGCCTGTCTTGATATAGTCGAATGTCTCTGCATGGAAAGCTTCAGGAAGCTCGTTCTTGCCAGAATACCAGGCTGTCTTGATGTTCTTGTATTTGTTCTTGATGTGCATCGCGAGGTTAGCCACATCGTATGGCTCCGCATCGCCTCCCATAAAACAAACACAGGTGATGCCCGACTTGTACTGCTCCACTAACTTGTCCAACGCTTCTTTATCGAGGATATATCCCACATCCTCCCAAAGGTACATGCTGTGGCAGCCTACACATTTGTTGGGACAGTTGGATATGTTGATGGCCAAGGTTACCTCGTCAGGCACTTCTTGGAAGACAATATCAAAGTTGGCATATTTTAGCATCGGTCGATCTCCTTTTTGCTGTAATACCTTCTATGTGCTTCTTCCTGGCGTGCCTCTGAGAAGTTACTGATACGTTTCAGGTAACCGATGATGCGGGTCAGGTAGTCGATATTGTGACTATGACAATTCGGACATTCTTTCAAATAGCGTTTGTCGATATGTCCGCAGTCATTGCAGATGGTGTTCGGGATGTTGAAGGTGAAGTAGTTGCAACCTTCGCGCGCCGCCACTCGCAGCAGTTGTCGGTATTGTTCTTTGCTGAGGTGTTCCTCTAAGTTACAGTGAAGCGCGGAGCCTCCGGTAAGGTGTTTGATGTATTTCTCGCCATGTAGGCGGAATTTGTCAAGCACGTTGGTGTTGGGGTCTTCCACGATGTAAAAATAGCTGTTATAGCAGTCGCGGTGTACCTCGTAGCCGTCCTCTTTGTCCCATTTGGCATGTTTCACACCCACATTCTCGGCGGGGATCATCTCGCAGTTGAACATCAGCTCTTTGGAGCGGTATTTCTTGTTGTATCGCTCGATGAGGCCGAGCACCTCTTGCACGAACTTTTCATAGTCGGGGTTATCGGTGATCGGGATTTTGAGGAACTCGGCTGCTTCGACCAGGCCGTTCACTCCGATGGTGAGGTACTGGCGTGAGAGGTTGATGTAGCCTGCGTCGAACAGCGGAAGCATTCCTTTCGACTGTAGCACTTTTAAGTTCTCGTTGTAGCATATTTGCACTTTATGGCACAGGTCCACGATTTCCTCGAGGAAGGTGAGGTAGTGCATGTTGTTGCGCACTGCATATTGGATGCAGCGGTTCAAGTTGATGGTAAGCACGCTTTTCGATCCGGTGGATACGCCGCCCGCCCCTAAGGTATAGCTGAATCCATTGTCTTGGATTTCGTTGCGCAAGCGGCAGCACGACGAGAGCGAGTCTGCGTTGTCGCTCAGGTAGGTGAAGAACGAGTGTCCCTCGGAGTACATCTCGGCGGTGAAGTCACCCCATTCTTTGTCGATGACATCACCGTCTTTCGAGAGCAGCGCCATGGTCTCCACCGGGAAGGTAAGCACACTTCTCAGACGCTCGGCATTGAACCATTTCATGAAGCGCTTCTGCAACCAACTCAACGACTCCCAATCTGGTTTTGAGCCATCAGGGAAATAGAAGTTGCCGAACAGCGACTCGAAATAATAACGGTCGTAATATGCGATGTTCCAGAACACCGACTGGTAGTTTCTGGCTCCAGCGGGTTGGTTGAGCGAATAGACGATCTGCTGGAAGCAGTCGGTGATTACCTTGTCGATGGTCCTTGGTTTCAAGGAGTGGTCCACCACTTCGTCGGCGCGTTTGTAATAGTCGGTGCCGTAGTCCTTGCCGATGAAATAATTCATGTACATCAGGAACTCGGGTGTGGCGCAAGCCCCTGAGAGCTGCGACGACACCATGAACACCATATTAATAAAGCCTCCACAGAACGAGCGCAGCTTGGTGGGTGCCGTCGAGTTGCCTCCGATGGAGCTGGTTCCTTCGTTGAGCCAAGGATACATGGTGATGGACGCGCAGTAGTTGGCCAGCGAAGTCTCGTCGTTCTTGTAGATGAAGTGATTGTTGAGCAGATACATGTAGCGGTCGGCGAGTTCCTTGCCATATACCTCCTTGATACGGTCGGTAAGCATGCGGCGGTTGATGCGGATGAAACTCGACTTGGGCAACTCACCCATCAACGTGGCGATGTTCTTCTTCTCCACGTTGGCATTAGCGTCGAATTTCGACCCTGTGGCGGCATTGGAGGCGTTGACATAATTGCTCAAAAAGTCAATCTTCTCCCTGATCTCGCGGTCTTCGGTGTGTTTTTGACGATAAAGAATGTAATTCTTGGCCACCGTGTAATATTGCTCGGCCATCAAGGCAGTCTCCACCTGATTCTGGATCTCTTCCACCGTGATGCCATTGGTGATTCTCACACGGCTCAGAATCGCGTTGAGGTCATCATCAGTGGCATAAAAGCCTGATGCTAAAAACGCCTTGCTGATGGCATTTTTTATCTTTTCTACCGAGAAGGCCTCCTCGCGACCGTCCCTTTTTTTAATGTATAACCCACCGTTGCTCATGTAATGTGCTTGTTATCAAATAATTATATAAAATATGTATCTCAACCCAACAGCCTGCTCCAATCCCGAGAGCGGGGTGTTGTCTTCCAAGGCAGGTCTTCTGACTCGTTCCCCGGTTCAACGGCCTTCCCGTTTTTTTCTGTTTCAACAGTGGCAGTGGATGTCGAACCAGTTAAAGAACTTACAGCTACGGGTTTAGTCTCTGATTTTCACAGAGTTCCCTATTAATCTTCTTCAAGAACCTTGTGATGCAAAGGTATATTTTTTTAGTTCTCAATTTCACTTTTTTTATCAGTTTTTTATATCAACAAAAATATCAACATGTTAATCAATTGATTTCATTATTTTTGCAAGTGGATTTTTTTTGAACGAAATTTTTTTGTATCTTTTTATTCAATAATCATGGGAAAGAAGAAAAAACTTGAAAATAAATTAAGTGTTTTTACAAACGCAATCCTCAGTATCTTCGGTGAGAACCCCTTTCGGCCGATGAATTACAAACAGATATGCAAGATTTTAGGTATCAAGGATGCGGCGGGGAAAGATGTGGTGTATAACATCTTGGTTGACCTTTTTGAACAGGGAAAACTCTTGGAGGAGCGTCCTTACCGTTATGTGCTGAATCCCGAGTTTTTGCAGGATTACGGCCCCAAAACGCAGTATGTCGAAGGTACAGTGGATATGAAATCAACGGGTAAAGCCTACGTGATATTGGACGATGAGGCTGGCGAGGATGTGTATATCGCCCCGAACAACACAGGTCAGGCTTTGCATGGCGACCGCGTCAAAGTGGCGATGTTCCCCAAACGGAAAAACAAAAAGCCTGAAGGGGAAATTATAGAAGTGTTGCAACGCAAGCATACGGATTTTGTGGGAGTCTTGCATATCTCCCATGGTTACGTGTTTGTGGTTCCCGACATGAACTCTATCCCCGTTGATATTTTTGTGCCCAAGGGGGATCTCAAAGGTGCCAAAAACGGTCAAAAAGTGGTTGTGCATCTGGTGGACTGGCCTGAGAATTCGGGCAACCCCTTCGGAGAGATTATCAGGGTGTTGGGCAACCCGGGCGAGAACGATGTGGAGATGGAGTCAATTTTAGCGGCTCATGATTACCCGTTGGAATTTCCTGAGGAAGTGGAAAAAGAAGCGGGTAGGATGAGCGACCGCCTCTCGTCGTCAGAACTCAAAAGCCGGAGGGATTTCAGAAATGTGTTCACTATCACCATCGACCCTGCTGATGCCAAAGACTTTGACGACGCTATCTCGTTGCAAAGACTCGACAACGGGCATTGGGAAGTGGGCGTGCATATCGCCGACGTGTCATATTATGTCCGTCCCGGTTCGGCCATCGACCAGGAGGCTTACAATCGTGGTACCTCGGTTTATCTCGTGGATCGTACCATCCCCATGCTGCCTGAGAAACTCTGTAATAACCTGTGTTCGCTTCGACCCGATGAGGAGAAATATACCTTTTCGGCGGTTTTCGAGATGGATGACGATGCCAATATATTGAGCCACTGGATTGGCAAAACCGCCATCAAGTCATGCCGTCGCTATGCATACGAAGAAGTACAGACGATGATTGAGGGAGGCGATGGGGATTATAAAGAACAAATCCTCACCTTGCATCACCTGGCTTCCAAGTTGCGCGAGAAACGTATGGAGGAAGGCAGCCTGAATTTCCACAGCGAAGAAGTGAAATTTGTGCTTGATGAGCACGGTAAACCTATTGACACCTACGTGAGAGTGCAAAATGAGTCGCATGAGCTTATCGAAGACTTCATGCTCCTTGCCAACCGTACCGTGGCTGAGACCTTCGGAAAAAATGATAGCAAATGGAAAAACTATACTTTCGTCTATCGTATCCACGATGAGCCTAATCCCGAGAAACTGAATAATTTCCTCCGGTTGATTTCACGTTTGGGCTATACCATGGATATCAGTTCGCGGTCGAAGCTGGTGAAGTCATACAACAAGTTGTTCGACGATGTGGAAGGCAAAGGCGAGAAGAATCTCGTGGAATCAGTCGCCATCCGGACCATGGCCAAGGCTGTTTACAGCACCGATAATATCGGTCATTATGGCTTGTCGTTCGATTATTATACTCACTTCACCTCTCCCATCCGCCGTTATCCCGACTTGATGGTTCACCGTTTGATTGAACGTTATTTACTTCAGAATCAGGGATCGGTCAACCGTAAGGAGTACGAGGACTATTGTGTTCACTGCAGTGAGATGGAGAAACAAGCCGAGGAAATGGAACGCCAAAGCGTGAAATACAAACAAGCGGAGTATTTGCAGGATAAGATTGGACAGGTCTTTGAGGGCTTGATTTCGGGTGTGAGCAAATGGGGTCTTTATGTGGAATTGATTGGCAATAAATGTGAGGGTTTGGTTCGTTATGAAGACATGCCTGGCGACTATTATTATCTCGACGAGGACAACTTCCGTGTGATTGGTCAAGAGTCGGGTCGTATCATTCAACTGGGTGATGCGGTGAAAGTGCGTGTCAAAGGAGTGGATCTTTTGAAACGTCAAATGGATTTCGAACTGCTTATTGAGGGCATGAAAAAGAAACAACACAGAAAAGCACGTTATTGACATGAAAAAGCCATTGAAAATCACACTTATTGTGCTGGGTAGCCTCTTGGGGTTGCTCCTGGTGGCCTTGCTCCTGGTCTCCCCTATCGCCAAGTCTTATATCCAGAAACACGACAAAGAACTCATAGGCAGGGAGCTGACCATCGACAAATTACGGGTTAACCTCCTTGCGGGAAAGGTGAAGATTAAAGATCTGGTGCTTTATGAGGATGATGGCACTACGCCGTTTTTCAGCATGAATCGTTTCGAGACCAAAGTGAAGTTGTGGGATTTGCTCCGTAAACAAGTCACAGTGAAACGCATCCTGCTCTCGGGGATGAAGCTCAGCATCCAGCAGGATCGCTCTTGGTTCAACTTTAATAGTTTGATTGACTTTTTCGCTTCGGACGAGCCTAAATCCGAGAATAAGGGTCCAGGTTATGGTGTGTTGCTGAATGATATCCTGCTGGAACACAGTGCGATTCGTTACGAAGATCTCGCCATTGGGAGTGACTTTCTGCTGAATAACCTCACCATTCGCATTCCTTCCATCGATTTATCCACCCTTAAGACCCAAGTGGGCCTGGATCTCTGTCTCGGCGACAGTGCCACCTTGCACACCCAGTTCCATCTTTCCGACAATGCGGAGAATTATGAAATTGACTTACAATTGGCGAATTTGGGACTTGACATCATAGAGCCTTACCTGAAACAGTCGTTGGCAGTTGACTCCCTACAAGGACGGCTTGACCTCCAACTGCAAGCGCAAGGTAACACAGAGCATATCCTTGATTTCGACATGGTTGGGGGCATCGCGCTTCACAATCTCTCGATTCAAGACTCCGAAGGCTATCATCTTGGCATGATTGATACCGTTTATGCAGGAATCAAAAAGTTCAACATGAACCAAAACTATCTCGACCTGGAACGGCTTTATCTCTCTGGCATCCGTTCTGAATTCATTACCCATCCCGACCATTCCACTAATTTTGATATTGTGATGGGGAAAAAGCAAATTCATACTGACACCACGGTCTTTGAGAAAATTGGCGATACCATCGCCGCTGAGATCGACCAAGTGCAGGAGAAAAAGCCCCTTCATCTCCTTGTCGAGGATCTTTGCCTGAACAACACGCATTTCTTCTACGCTGATAGCACCCTCCCCGACCCTTTCCAATATGAGATTTCCAATATCAACGTCAACGCCAATCATTTCGTCCTTGGCAGTCCCAATGAGGTGCGTCTCCAGGCTTTGTTGAATCAAGTGGGCAAGTTAGACGTGATTTGGAAAGGGAATATCACGGATATGGAAAACCAGAATCTTACGCTGATGCTCAATAATGTCAAGTTGTCTGATTTCTCACCCTATTGTCTCCAGATGTTCGGCTATCCGTTGGAAAAAGGCACGCTGTCGTTCCATAGTCAGAACATCATCACCAATGGTTCCTTGAATGGAATTAATAAGGTGCAGATTGCCAATCCTACTGTGGGTGATAAACGAAAAGACATTGAGCCTCAGATGAGCCGTATCCCTCTTAAGCTCGGCTTCTACTTGCTGACTGACAAGGATCATAAGGTGCATCTCGACTTGCCTATCAGCGGAAACCTCAGCGACCCAGCGTTCTCCTATCGGAAGGCGGTCATGAAAGTGTTGGGCAACCTTCTTGTAAAGGTGGCCACCGCTCCTTTCCGTTTACTCTCTTCTGAAGGCGACCGCCAATACCTGAGTTTTGATTTGTTGCAGCCCGACTTCACCGCGGGAGAATACAATCAACTGGACGAGATGGCCGCTATGATGCAAGGACGACCCGAGTTTTCCATTGTGCTGGACCAAAAAGTGAATTTCAAGGAATTGGTTCAGCAGTTCAGTAACCTTCAATTGCAGCGTGACTACTATCTTTCTTTACATCCTGAGCTGGATTCCGTGGGCATCGACTTTCTCACGAATGAGGCGATACGTTCCATCAAACTCACCGACGATGGTTTATATGCTTTTGCCTCGAATCTCGCCGACCGAAAGGTGAGCTCCAAGAAAGCTGTTGCCTCAGTAGCTTTGACCCACTATGGCGATTCTTCTACCGAGCTTGTGAACCGATATATCGAGCGTCGTAACGACCTTCTGTTGGCCTATCTCATCCATGTCAAAGGTTTGACGGAGGAGCAGATTACTATCAAAACCCCTGACGAGGACTCCAAACAAAACTACAAGAAAGATTGCCGTTATGAAATTCAGGTTGACATGAGTGGTGGTGATGAGGAACTGGATAATTCTGAGGTCACCGAGAAAAAAATTAATTAAATCATTGTCATGTACTCAAATCTTCTTATCTTTGCAGCCTGAAATAAGCAAAGCCACTTTAGCTCAGTTGGTAGAGCAACGCATTCGTAATGCGTAGGTCGTTGGTTCGAGTCCGACATGTGGCTCCCTGGGACAATGTTGAGACGTCTTTTATGGCGTCTCTTTTTTTTGCATGAAAACTATTTCTTGATGTAGGAGATAAAGTCAAGGTCGAACGACAGGCTGACAAATGGTTTAGCTTTCCATTCTTTCGAGATTTGGTCGGTGATTGACAGGCCTGCGGGCAAGATGTCGCCTTCCTTGAAGTTTCCTGTAAGCATCTCATATTCACAGATGTTAACTCCCGCTGATAGATGGAAAAAGTCCATGAATTTGAACGAAGGTCCTACATAGAAATTTTTAAAGAGGTTGCTCCCTCCGAATCCCACATAGAGTCCCAAGCTGTACGAGAAATCCTGGTCGAATTTTTTAATATCGATTAACTTTGTTGACACGGTGTCGCTTTCCATTATCTTCCCTTTTTTGGTCAGGTCCCATAACATTACCGATGCGCCGGCAGTGTAGTCAAATTCCACATTGCCTCCGTTTTTGTTTACAATACGGTACTTGATGCTTCCATCCTCAATTTTGTCTGGCGCGATGGACCAGTTTGGTGTTCTAAAACTTTTCAATGCGATGCCTTGGATGGCCACCACCTTTTTCTTTTTCGCTGTCGCTGCATTGATTTTTGCCTCAGCCTCTCTTGCCCTTTGTTGCGTGTATTTCAGCTCCTCATTGGTTTTGATGATTTTCTTCTCTGCCTCGTTGAGACTGTTCTTCAATGAATCCGCCATGGTGGTATATCGCTCTTTTTCTTCCGCTAAGCGATGGGCGGTTTCTTTCTGTGTTCTCAATGCCTCGTCTCGCTCTTTGAGCTGGTTTTCCAAATATGCGATTTCTTTGGCTTTCGCTTCGTTATAGATCCCCTGTTTTTCTTTGTTGAAACGGTCTTCCTGCTCCATTTTTTCAATGGTTTGCTCTAATAACCTTGTTTGCTCGCCCAGATGTTCTATTTCTTTGATTTGCAGTGCGAGTTGGTTTTGCAGTTCTTTGTTGTTGTTTTCGCTTAAAGTCAAACTGCTCATCAAGCTGTCGATTCTGTTTTGGCAGTTGCTTAGGATATACTCACAGCTATCCAGTTTCTTTCTCAACTGATTTTCAGTGGTGATGGAATCCTGTTCTTGCGCTTGCAGGTTGATTCCGTTTATTGCGATGGAAAATAGGAGAAGGAGTGTTGCGAATCCTTTTTTCGTCTTCATGATAGCTATTAATCTCTTATTGCTTTAAAAACTACAATCCATCGATTTTAGTCTATAGAGGCATAAAAAAAGCCCGCTTTTGGCGGGCTTGTGAGGTACCTGGCGGATTCGAACCGCCGTCCCCGGTTTTGCAGACCGATCCCTAACCGCTCGGGCAAGGTACCATTTGCGGGTGCAAAGTTACATCTTTTTTCCTTACTCGCAACCTTTTACTAAAAAATAATTCCTCGTCCCGTTAATTTTATGTAATTCCAGGTGATGATGGCGGCGCACAAAAGGAGGCAGAAAGCATAATAAAATGGGAAATCCTTTTTTCTGAATCTTGTCATGGTGAAGGCAGTCAGGATGATAATTCCTGACATGGCTGGCAGGTGATACCTTTCACTGTTGAACGCGAATGAAAAAGCTATCATCAGGATGTATGCAACCGTGTAACTGCCGATGAGACCTAAACTTCTCCATTTTTTGTCGCGGATGGCGACTATCAAACTCCACATCGCAAAAAACGCCAGGTAATTTTTGATGAAATAAGTGCCATTCATCATTTTTTGGTTCTCGTTGGCGACTTCCACCATATTGGTCAAAGGCAGAACAAATGCGCCTGGCCACATGGTCTTGTAGCTTGCATATTCCGCATATTTAAGTCCCAATGCCTTGTATTTATAGACTTGATATTCGCTTTCTTTGAAGTTAACCATGAAGATGATCCGCATCTCCCTGCCAATCGGGGTGATGAACAATAGGGCGGCCATTACCCCTAAGGCTCCAAGAATAATCCAACGTGTTTTTTTGTTTATGAGTTCTTTGTCAGCGGTCAAAACGAATACGGTATAGCTTCCTAATAGTATCATTCCCACCACAGTTCTCATTCCAAAAGTCAAGGCAGTTAGGACGATAACGAGGGTTAGGTTCCATGGCAGATGTTTTTTGCTGCGTATGATATAGTCAAATCGTTCCAAGGACAGTGTTGCCAAGAAGATGAGTTCGGTTTCTTTCATATAAGTACCCGTGTAATGGATAAAATGTGGAAGAAACACTGCGATGACGGCGGCTAAGCGTCCTGTCTTTTGCCCTAAGCTTCGTGCGGTGAGTTTGTAAATGGCTATGCACATATAAGCGCTCATGAGAGCTTTCAGCAGACGTGGTCCCAGGATGTTCTTTCCGAACAAACTGTATAAGGTGGTTAGATAAAGGATATAGGCTTGGTCTGAGAAGCCCATGGTGTTGGCGTTGAGCAGTTGCATGATTTGTCTAATATGGCCTTCACGGGCCATATTTGACAGGTAGGCCGCTGTCCGGTGGTACGCCAGACTGTCGGCTGCCTGGTATTCCATGCCTATTCCCGTCTGGTAATAATAATAGTATAAAATGGCGGTCACATATACAACCCGGATGCCTAATGCCACCCAGAATATTTTTCTGCAAAAGGCCTTTTCGGTGTCGTTTTTCCATCGTTGGTGGAAGTAGTATGTTGCTAGGAAAAACAGGCATACCGTACCTATTCCCCAGACCATCCAGAGAGGTTTTAAGGCGTATGTTTTGAAACAAATACTGACCGTGAGCAACGCCATCATATAGATGGCGATGCCGAGTAGATAAAAATGCTTTTGGAGTTTGTCAGGCATTATTCTTCGATGGGAATCAACGGTCCGCCCTTTCTTTTCTTTATCTTATTAGGTGATACTGTGAAGGGGCTTCTAGTGGAGATATTCGCCATGTACAGTTTTTCAAATTGGTGAGGGAGGAATTCATCGAAGAACACAAAGTTTTGTTGATTCAGCTCAAGGATAGTGGCATGGTAGTCTTCGACCTCGGTTGAATCGGTTACAAAGTTGATATAAAGGCTGTCACCCAACGGGTAGTAGATATACGAATAGGCGAAGGCTGTGGTGTCTCCGTTTTTGGTATGCAGCTGGTATCCAGTGCTGTCGGCCATAAAATAGAAGAACCAGTTGTCGAAACTCTCATCGATATAATAGTTCCAGTGTTTGTAGCTATCATCGATATAAACATCAGCGTAGTCAGTAGCCCAGCGTTCATATTCGTGGAGGAACCATACTTTGTTGTGGATATCGACGATGGCGATAGGTTGTTGGATGACCTGTACGCTTTTCGACACTTTTCCATTGGATGAAGTGACCGTGAAATAGGCGCTTCGTTCAAAATGGCTGTGTTGTTCTTCAACGGTGACGAGGATGACCCCTTGGTTGGTGCCTGACATTCGGCTCAGGGTGTACCATTCGTGATCGCCTTTGTAATCCACGTTCCAGTCACAGTCGGCTTCGACGACCACTGCGCTGGTGCCCCCTGCCGAGGAGAAGGTGATTGCTGTCTTTGAGAGTTCGATTTGTGGTGTTTTTACGCAAGAGAAGCAGCAAATAGCCATGATTGCCAAACTTGCCGCCATCCATAAATGTTTTCTTTTCATATTTCTATTATCTTGGTTAATCTTCTGCCTCTGGATCGTTTTGATGGGTTTCAAGGATGACTTCGCCCAGGAAAACGCTGTTGCTGATTTTATCTTCTTTTTTGTTGATGAAAGCCAGGTAAGCCAGGAAAGGTCCTTCGAGGCTGTTGTCAACGAGCTGTAAACAATAGTTGTCCTTACGGGTTTCTTTTTTCACCTCCCAGACCGCGATTTGCTGTTGTGGGCTGTAGAGTAGCACCACGGCTTTGTCGGTTTCCTTTGCCGATATTTCCTCGCTGTTGTCATTCCAACGGAAGATGGCTACATGGTCGCTGATACTGGCTGTGGCGTTCTTAGGCGGGCATAGACTGCCTTCGCAGATTCTGACATGGCTGTAGTCCATTTCGTTGCCGTTGAACGCTGTTCGCATTAAACTCGAAGTCGCGGCTTGGTAGGGGTTCTGGTTCGGCTTGCGCTCCACAAAAGCGATTTTCAAAAAGTCCTTCAACGGTTTCAAAAAGCTGTTAGCTTGCTGCATCTTGCTGCGTTGTTTGAGCTGCCCTTCCGATTTCTTGTCGTTTGGTGTAGGCAACGATCGCACATAGACGCCGTTCTTTCCATTTACAATCACCATCTTCCCAAGCTTTCCGGAAATCATGCCGTTGAATAGATTGACTTTTGCCATGTTATTATTTTTTGGCAAAAATACAATTAATTGTTGGATAATCATCTTTTCATTCTTTTCTTTGGCGAAAAATTCCACATTCATTATTTTATTATATTGGTTTTAAATTCGGAGCTTATTCGGTCAAGACCGAATAAGTTACGAATTTATTACGATATTACGCCTTTCATTTTCCATAAATTTGATTTAAAATCCTTGCTTTTTTTTCTTCGTCGGTTTGCATAAAATGCATTATCTTTGCACCTTGTTTATTTTTTATTATGGCAGCACAGCGTCTTTTGATTGATAAAATTGAGCGTTTCACCAGGAAGTTTTATGTCAACCGTCTTCTTCAAGGTGTGTTGATTGGAGCTGCCCTGTGGATTGTTTTTTATCTTTTGTTGAACACGCTCGAGTTCTTTTCCTGGTTTTCTTCCAAGATTCGTCTTGCCTTGCTTTTGGTTTTTGTGCTCGGCAGTCTCGCGGTGCTTGTCGTTTATTTTTTAGTCCCTCTTGTCAACCTCTTCCGCTTTCGAAAGAAGATGTCCATTGAACAAGCGGCTTTATTGATCGGCCGTTTTTTCCCGGATATCCAAGATAAGCTTCTTAATACCGTTCAACTTTCCCAAGAGTTGGATAACGCTCCCACTAATGGGTTGTTAGTGGCGGCCATCGACCAGCGTACCGCTCAGCTCTCCCCGGTTCGTTTTACCGATGCGGTAGATCTTCGCGCTAATCTCAAATATCTTTGGGTTGCTTTGGGTTTGTTCCTTCTTCTTCTGGCTCTCATGCTTTTTATTCCTCGTTTTGCCGTACAGCCCGCACAACGAATCCTTAATTATGAGCAGCATTTTGACAAGCCCCTGCCCTTTACGGTAGAGCTATCTGACATGACTTTAGAAGCCACCCAAGGCTCTGATGTGCATTTTGCCATTCATGTTGAAGGCTCTCGCATCCCTGATGCTTTCTATGTCAAGAGTTCTCAGGGTCAGCAAATGATGCTTCAATCCTCTATCAACGATTTTACTTATATCTTTAAAAACGTTTACCATGATCTTTCTTTTCAGGTTCTTGGTGGTGACTATATAAGCGCTCCGGTCTCTATTGTTGTTCATCCTAATCCTGTCTTGCTTTCTTACCAATGTGATGTGCGCTATCCCGCCTACATTCATCGTCCCAATGAGATTTTTGAAGGTAAGACCCGGCTTATGGTTCCTCAAGGTTCCAAACTTGAATTTACTTTTTTCTTGCGTGATGCCGATAGCGCTTTTGTCTCGATGGATTCCATTTGTTCGGTCTTGCCTATCGTGGATGGTCAAGCTGTTTATGCTTTCACTGCAGGGAATTCCTGTGCCATGGATTTCTCTTGTAACAATAGCTGGTCCACGAAATTCGACCCTTTGAAGTTTGTGGTTGATGTGCTTCCTGACGCCTATCCTGATATTCGTGTGGAATCCTATGACGAGTCGCTTGCTACTGAAGTTTATTATTCAGGTCTTATCGCCGATGACTACGGTTTTACAAAGTTGACTTTCAATGCCACTATAAAAGAACCCGTTGAGCGGCAAGTAGTATTACCCGTGGTTTTCGACCGTGGACAAACCAGAACTTCTTTTTTCTATCGTTTCAATATGGATAGTCTTGGGGTGCTTCCTGGACAAAGCATGGAGGTTTATTTTACGGTTTGGGATAATGATGGTTTCCATGGCCCCAAGTCTAAACGCTCTGAAACCTTCACCTATTACAAGCCCTCAAAAGAAGCACTCGACTCTATTGCTGAGCAAACTGAGGATGCAATTATGGATCAAATGACCGAACGTGCTGACGAAGTTAGTAAGTTGAAAGATGACATTGAAAAAATGTTGCAGGATCTTGCTTCTAAGAAGGAGTTGGATTGGTCAGACAAAGAGAAAATGAAGGATTTGTTGCAGAAACAAAGTGATATTCAGGAGGAATGGAATCGTTTGCAGGAAGAGCAACAGAAACTCAACGAGTTTATGAAAGATCATGATTTGGCTAATGAGGAGCTTTTGAAAAAACAACAGCAAATCAATGAGCTTTTCGAGGAGTTGATTCCTGATGAACTGAAAAAGATGATGGAGGAGATTGAAAAGCTACTTGATGAAATGCCTCGTGACAAGATGCAGCAAATGCTTCAGGATATGAAGAAAGATAATCAGAAGATGCAGGATTTACTCGATCGTAACCTCTCTCTTTTGGAGCAACTTCGTATGGAGAAAGAACTGAACCAATTGATGGATGATTTGAACCAACTTGGTGAATCACTTGAAAAACAACCTGAAGCTGAAAATACCAATGAATCGGAGAAAAATCTTTCTGCTGAGGAAGCCAAGGAACGTTTTGAGGAGATGATGCATACCCTTGATAGTCTTTTGAAACAAAACGAAAAGTTAAACGATCCTTTCGCGGTTCAAAAAGATGAGGCTCTTGAACAGTCCATTGAACAGGATTTACAAGATGCTGCTGAATCTGAACAATCTGGTGAAGAAGATAGCTCTGATATGGATAATGGCCAAGAGAATTCAGAATCGGGTGATAGTCCTTCTCCTCAACAAAATGCCCAGCAAAAGAAACAACAGGCTGGTCAGAAGATGAAACAGATGGCGGGTTCCATGATGATGCAAATGATGTCTTCCGCCGATGATCAGCTGGCTGAGGATGCCCATTTAGTACGTATTTTGCTTGAAAATGTCGTTCGTTCTTCACATCAGCAGGAATCTTTGATGCGTTCTTTGGGTACCATTCGTGCCGATGATCCTTCCCTTGTGGATATGCTTTCACGGCAAAAAGAATTAGCTGATAACTTTGTGGTTGTCAAAGATTCGCTTCGTGCCATGGCCTTACGTCAGCCGATTATTCAGAATTTTATTTTCGATGAGCTTGACATTATCGACACGCAAATCGCACTCGCCTTGAAGAACTTCAATAGTCTTTACCTTCCTATGGCTATTTCGAGTCAACAAGTTGCCTTAGAGTCGATGAATAATTTAGCTTTGATGCTTGCTGAATCGATGGAGCAGATGGAACAATCCATGGAAGGCTCTGGTGCCGCCATGGGTAGTAGCAAGCCTAAACCTGGCTCTAAAGGCAAAAGCATGCAGCAGATGAAAGATTTGCAGCAACAACTTGGTGAGCAGCTCAAACAGCTTCAGCAGCAAATGAATCAACCTAATGGTCAAATGCAAGGCCTTTCAGAGGAGTTAGCCAGGATGGCTGCTGAGCAGGAGATGATTCGTCAAGGGATGCAGCAAATGCTGGATCAGATGAAGAAAGACGGCCAAATTGGGGATGATGGTTTGAATCAGATTATCAAAGATATGGAACAGTTGGAGGAAGACATTGTCAACAAAAGGATTACCAAAAAGACCATTGAGCGGAATCGTGACATTATGTCGAGGATGCTCGAGTCGGAAAAGGCCCAACAAAAGCGAGACCAGGACGAGAAACGTAAATCCAATGAATTCAAAGGCTCTTCTTTCAACCGCGATATTGACGCTTTATACTACGAGCGTAGTCTTCGTAAAAGCATGGATTTCTTGCAGCAACAGCCCATTCAGTACCAGCCTTATTACAAGACTAAGATCAACGATTATTATTTAAAGAAAAATCAATAAGATGATACGTTTTCAAACTTTGGATGTCATGATGCCTCATTTTGACGCTGATCGCGTCCGGTCGTGGATTGTCGGCGTTGTTGAGGGGCAAGGTTTTCGTGTGGGTGAGTTGTATTATATTTTTTGTGACGATGAAACCTTATTACGCATTAATCAGGAAAGGCTAGGTCATGATTTTTATACGGATATTGTGACGTTTCCTTTGACCTCATGCGATGAAGTGGTTTCAAGTGAGTTCTATATTAGTTTGGATCGTGTTGCTGAGAATGCCCTTGTTTTAGGCCGTGATTTTAATCAAGAGTTTTATCGTGTGATTATACATGGTGTCTTACATTTGATTGGCTTTGATGACCTCGATGAGGCATCTCGTACTTTGATGCGTAGCATGGAGGATCGCTGTTTGGAAATATTAAATAATTGATAATCAATAAAATAACATAATTGTTTCTTGTGAAACATTGAACTATGCAGTTTGATCAATATGATATAATCGTTGTAGGTGCTGGTCATGCAGGTTGTGAAGCTGCTGCCGCGGCGGCCAACATGGGCAGTCATGTTTTGTTGATTACGATGGACATGCGTTTGTTCGCCGCGATGTCGTGTAATCCTGCTATGGGTGGTATTGCCAAGGGTCAAATTGTGCGCGAAATTGATGCTATGGGTGGGTATTCTGGGCTGGTTTCCGACAAAACCATGATTCAGTTTAGGATGCTCAACAAGTCGAAAGGTCCCGCTATGTGGAGCCCTCGCTGTCAAAGTGACAAGATGATGTTTTCCGCTGAATGGCGACGTTTGTTGGAAAACACGGCACGCCTTGATTTTTGGCAGGACTCGGTGGATGGTTTGTTGTTCGATGGCGACCGTGTGTGTGGTGTCCATGCCTTTATGGGTGGCAATGTATATTCCAAAGCCGTGATTTTAACCAACGGAACCTTCCTTAACGGTCTCATCCATATTGGTGAGATGCATTTTGCCGGAGGTCGTATCGGGGAACCCGACAGTAAGGGGATTTCGGAGCAACTTAAGGAAAAAGGCTTTGAGGTGAAACGTTTGAAGACGGGTACCCCGATGCGTATTGATGGACGTACAATCGATTTTTCTAAGCTTGCTGAGCAAAAAGGAGACGATGAAGTGGTTGGTTTTTCATATCTTCCTCATGTTCCTGTTGCACAACAACGGAGCTGTTATATCGCGCGTACCTCGTTGAAAGTGCATGATATTTTGAGGAAAGGTTTTAAGTATTCTCCCATGTTTAATGGCAGAATTCAAGGCGTGGGTCCTCGCTATTGTCCCAGTATTGAAGATAAAATTGAACGTTTTTCTGATAAAGACTCCCATCAATTATTTGTCGAGCCTGAAGGTTGGACTACGAATGAGTATTACCTGAACGGCTTTAGTTCCTCTTTGCCTGACACCATTCAATATGAGGCTTTACGTGCCATTGAAGGGTTTGAGAACGCCCGAATCTTCCGTCCAGGATATGCCATCGAATATGACTACTTCCCTCCTGTGCAGCTTCATCATTCTCTTGAAACTCGTTTGGTGCATGGTTTGTTTTTCGCAGGACAAATCAATGGGACCACAGGATATGAAGAAGCCGCTTGTCAAGGATTGATGGCAGGTATTAATGCCCATCTGCTGCTTCATGACATGGAACCCTTGGTTTTATCTCGGTCGGAAGCTTATATAGGCGTTTTGATTGATGATTTAATCACGAAAGGCGTTGACGAACCGTATCGTATGTTTACCAGTCGTGCAGAATACCGTATCTTGTTGCGTCAAGACAATGCGGATTCTCGCCTTACAACACGGTCTTATCAGCTGGGTTTGGCCTCTGAAAGCCGTTACCAGCATTATTTGGAAAAGAAAGAGTTTGTTTCGGAAATTGTTGATTTCTTGAATGGTACTTCTGTCGCACCTGATCAGGCTAACGCTTTTCTGTCTTCGTTTGATACCTCTCCTATCGGACAGAGAACGCGCTTGGGTTACCTCTTGCTACGACCCCAGCTTTCTTTGTTCGACATGATTTCTTCTATTGATTTCCTTTCAGAAAAATATGATCTTAACGACCGTTTCGTAAAAGAATGTGTTCAAGAAGCGGAGATTTTGATTAAATATGATGGTTATATCCAAAAAGAATATGACTTGGCTGAGAAACTTAACCGGCTTGAATATGTAAAACTGCCCGCTGATTTTGACTATCATGCCCTTCATTCTTTATCTTTTGAGGCGCGTGAAAAACTGAATCGTTATCGTCCGGAAAACCTCGGACAAGCGAGCCGTATTAGTGGTATTTCACCTGCCGACATCTCTGTATTAGCCATATTCTTAGGTAGATAGCTTTTTGTTTCACGTGAAAAACATGTCCTATTATGTGTACCTGTCCTTGGTGTGGTTCTCCTGTTGAACATGAATATTTGAAGGTTCAAGATTATTTTCTTTCACAAGAATCTTTTACAATCATGTCCTGTGATCACTGTCATTTGCTTTTTACTGTGCCTCGACCTGACCCTTCTCGTCTGGGTTCTTATTATAAATCCGAAAAGTATTTCAGTCATCAAGAAAACACTCAAGGATTCATCCCTCGTGTTTATGAATCGGTGAAAAAGGTAAATCTTCGTAACAAAATTCGTATGGCCTCTGAGGGTCTCGCTGTGGGTTCTGTCTTGGATATTGGTTGTGGTGTTGGAGATTTTCTTCGTGGTATGCAACAAGCTGGTTGGAAGGTTACGGGTATTGAACCGGATTCTGATGCTCAACAAATCGCTTTGAAACGTCTCAATACGCTGCCCATCCCTCCTGATCAATCTGGTACCCTTGCTAACGCTTCTTTTGATTTGATTACGATGTGGCATGTGCTTGAGCATGTCGAAGACCTTCATCATCAAATTGATGTATTGTATCGGTTATTAAAACCTGGTGGTCGTCTTCTTATCGCTGTTCCTAACTATAAATCTTACGATGCGCAAGTCTATCGCGAATTTTGGGCTGCCTGGGATGTTCCTCGTCATTTAAATCATTTTTCATCGGATACTCTTCGCTCTATTGTTAAAAGCAAATCTTTCCAAGATATTGATATTCAAAAGCTTAAATGGGATTCTTATTATATTTCTTACCTTAGTGAGACTTATATGAAACATTCTATTCCCCTACTTCGCGGTTTTTTATCAGGGCTTTGCTCAAATCTTCATGCCTATCATTCTGGGCAATTTTCCAGCTTGGTATATCGTTTTCAAAAACTATAAGTTCTCTATTTTTGATTTTTGGCCTTTTTTTTGCTTTCTGCGGCCTTTTTTCTCTTTGTTGAACTTCGGGTCGTTTTTTCAAAGATTTTTCGTTACGTGTAAGATTTTTGTAATTAATTAAAACACTGTATGTTATGTCATTCGGTTTTAAAAAGAAATGGGTTAGTGTTCTGATTTTGGGCATTATGCTCTTTGTCGCTGCTTTTTTATGCGTGCATGTGTTTTCTTTTACTTCTGTCTCGCAACGTCTTTTTGTGAAGCGAGTCCAAAAGTCTTTGACCCATCAAAGTCAGGCTATTCATCGTTCCATGGAATCTTTTTACTACTGCATTGATAACGACTCTGTTCTTACTTATTCATCCATTTCTTCTTTTCTGCCTGATGATATTGATGCTTTGATTTTTTCCTCGGATTCTCTTTTGTTTTGGTCCTCGAATCAAATTGAACCTAAAGTCATCCGCAAGCGTGTTCCTCTTTTTTGTGATACGCTTGTCCATTTTGGTTGTGGGGATTATCTTATTTCCTCTGCTGCTCATGGCGCCTATCAATGTTATTTCTATTCTTTGATTAATACGAACTATCCAATTGAAAATCACTTCTTTGTTAATCAGTTTCAGGCTTTTGATAGTCCGCGTGATGTGCGTTTTCTCGCTCATTCGGAACCTGGTGCCTCTCCTGTGTATTCCTCTTCTGGTCAAGTGATCGCCTATTTTGTCTCTGAGAATGCTTCTTCGTTGGGATTTAGCAAACTTGGTTGGTTGATTGGTTGCTTGATGCTTTTGTTTTTTTGTGCCTATCTTTTGCTCTATCGTGCGATTGTTCGTTTTCGATTCCATACTTTGTCGAATCCCTTTGCTTTATGGTTTGCGATCATTTCGCTGTTTTTATTGTTTTTAGCCGTTGTTTTTGGTTTTCCTTTCTTGTACCGTTATGGTTTCTCAAAGGGCTTTTTCATCCCCTTGTCAATTTCTCTTGACCCTGTTTTTCTCTTGTATTTTGGTGTTCTTCTGCTCTTTTTGTCCTGCTTATTCGGGTTGAAAGCTTTATTCACCCATATCCTCTATCACAAAAAACAGGTTTGGCTTCCTTTTCTGTTTTACCTTGTTTCAGTGGTTTTGGCCTCCCTCCTACTCCACCTTCATTGGTTGATTCCTTTGATGGGTGTTTTAATCGGTGCGTTGTTCGTGCTGTTTTCGCGTTTTCGTTTCATTGGCGATGTGTTGTTTTTGGTGGTTCAAATCATGCTATGGGGCGTTCTTTTCACCGATTTGTACGATCAAGAATACACGCTTTTTGAGAATGAGGAAATCAAGTCTTTTGCCGTTTCGTTGGCTGATGAGCGGGATCCTGATTTTGAGCTTTCGTATCAACATTTTCTTGAGGACGTGCAACACGACTCGGCCTTTTTTGCAGCTGTGCTGAGTGACGACATCATGGATGAGGTTGCTTTGGATTACATGCGGAGTTTTTTATTCGACTCGGTGATGAATCAATATCATGTGAAGCTCACTTTGTGTGGTCCTGGAGCCGAATTGGAAGTACAGCCTGAGGGGCTGGTTTCCGATTGCCGTGGGTATTTTCAAGAACAGTATGAGCGCAATCATGGAATCGATTTAAACGAGGGATTGTGTTTTCTCGACTATCATTCCCTCGATCCAAGTTACCTTTCCATGATAGACCTTGTTGTGAATGACACCGTCCCCGACTTGACCTTGTTTTTGGAATTTTCCAAGCCGGTGGCACCACAGGTTTTTGGGTTGCCAGGTTTGTTACAATCTGGTTCGGGTCATGCATTTTTGAATCCTTCGGTGGCAGTCTATCAAGACAGTTTGTTGGTGTATAAAATCGGTTCCTATACTTATCCTAATTTCTTGATAGATTATCGTCATCGTGTCAATGATTTCAGCTATGGAAAGAGGATGAAACACTATACTTATCAGTCGGCGCCTTCCAAGCTGGTAGCCGTTACTGTGGAACGTCGAAGTTCGATGGCCACCACTACACCTTTTGTGTTTTTCTTCTTTTTCCTGTTGGTGTTGTTGCTTCTCATCACTTTGGCCAGCGGTGTGAAAAGCTCTCATATCATTCCCCGGACCCTGAGTGGTAAGTTTCAGATGATGGTTCTTTTGGCCTTGGGTATTTCCTTCCCTTTGGTAGGCACGATTTCGGTGTTTTATATGAACCAAGGCTATGCAAAAAAAGCCAGTGATTTTCATTTTGAACGTACAAGATCCCTCTTGAGGGACATCAGTTCAGAAGTTGACTTTTCTTTTTTGCGGCAGCCTGGTTTCCATTATGAGTTGGATCGGATCATACAACATTATTCCGAGACTTTTTTCACCGACATCAACATTTATGGTCTTGACGGGAAGCTCCTTGCAACCACTTGTCCTGAGATTCAAGACATGCATTTACAAGCCGCTTTGATGAATGCGGAGGCCTTTCAAAATATGCATGGGGAACGTTTGTTGTATTATTTCCACGATGAGCAATTGGGCGATGCGGTGTATCAGTCGGCTTACATTACCATTCAAGATGATGCGGGCAAGGCGATGGCATATCTCAACACCCCCTATTTTTCCAGTCGTTCAGAGTTGCGTGCCGAGATTGTGACGTTTGTGCTTGCCTATATCAACATCATTTTGCTCATCATTTTGCTTGTGTTTTCCGCGGTGTTGCTGATTACTCGTCAAGTGACTTATCCTTTAGAGCAGCTGCAAGAGAAAATGCGGGAAGTGGATCTCAACAAGTCGAATGAGTTGCTTGAATGGACGAGTAACGATGAGATAGGGACTTTGGTTAAACAATATAATCAGCTGGTTCTGGAGTTGGAGAAAAGTGCTGCGGAGCTCCGTCGTACCGCCACGGAGTCTGCGTGGCGTGGTGTGGCGCGCCAGGTGGCGCATGAGATTAAAAACTCGTTGACTCCGATGCGTCTCAGTTTGCAGATGCTTCAGCGCAGCATCGAGCGGGGTGCCGACGACGTGAACGAACGGGTGATGCGAACCTCCAATACTCTTATCGAGCAGATTGATGCCCTCTCCGACATCGCGTCCTCTTTCTCCACCTACGCCAAGTTGCCTGAAAACCATCCACAACCCTTGGATTTGGCCGAATTGGTGGGGAATGTAGTTCGCTTATATGACCATTTTGAGAACATCAGCTTCCGCTTTGAATATGATTCACACAGTGATTTTACCTTTCATGGAGACAAGACCAACCTTAACAGTGCGGTAGGCAATATTGTGAAAAACGCTACCCAAGCCATAGGCTCGAAACCCAATGGCCAAATAGAGGTCATGCTTCAAGCGGCCCCGGAGATTTTCCGTATCATCATTCGTGATAATGGCAAGGGTATCAAGGAGGAGGACAAGAAGATGATTTTTTTGCCGAATTTCACTACCAAATCCGGCGGTTCCGGTGTGGGGCTTTCGTTGACGTTTAACATTATCCATTCAGCGGGCGGTACCATTTCGTTTGAGAGCGAGGAGGGGAAGGGCACATCTTTCGTCATCGTGTTGCCCCGAAACGCAATTTCATCATGATTCCAATAAAAAAACGCTTTATTCCAAATATAAATCCTAAATTTGCGTTTTAATCCCAGTATGCCAACGCTCAGTTCTCAAATTTCAATTTTCAACTCTCAATGTCAGAAAGCAAATTAGGTTCTTTGGCGAAACAAACCGCCATCTATGGTTTGAGTAGCATCATCGGCAGGTTTTTGAACTATCTGCTAGTGCCCATCCACACCCATCGGATGGCCGCTGAATCGGGGGGCTATGGCATTGTGACCAACTTGTATGCCTATACGGCTCTGCTTTTTGTCATTTTGACATTTGGCATGGAGACCACTTTCTTCCGTTTTTCCAACAAGGAAGATGTTGATCCCGACAAGGCCTTCTCTACGGCGGGGCTTTCCGTTGGTTTTGTCTCTTTGGTTTTCTTGATTCTTGTCTCGATATTTCTGAAACCCATTGCAGGTGCTTTAGATTATGCCCTGCATCCTGAGTTTGTGGAAATCATGGCGATTATCGTAGCGTTCGATGCCTTCCAGTCTATCTTGTTTGCACGGCTTCGCTATGAGAATCGTCCCATCAAGTTCATGACCTTGAAACTCTCATTCATCGTCATGAGCCTGTTGCTCAACCTGTTTATTTTTTATCTGGCACCTTTCCTCAAGGAGCATTACCCTTCCATGATGGGATGGTATCACGAATATTATCAGGTGGGTTATATCTTCATTGCCAATTTGATATGCACCACGCTTGTCAATATTGGTTTTGTCCCTGAAATCAAGAAGCTGCGTCATGGCATCGACCGACCTTTGTTGAAACAGATGTTGCGATACACATGGCCTATTCTGCTTTTGGGTTTGGCTGGGATTCTCAATCAGGTGGCCGACAAAATCGTTTTCAAGAAAATCGTTCCTGGTTTGGAGGGTGAGGAGCAACTTGGCATTTATGGGGCTTGTGTGAAGATCGCGATGATTATGGCCATGATCACCCAAGCCTTCCGGTATGCTTACGAGCCTTTTGTCTTTGGTGGCAAGCGCGACACCGCCGACAAAGAAACCCAGGCCAAGGTGATGAAGTATTTCATTATCTTCACGTTGTTGGCTTTCCTTGCCGTTGTGATGTATATGCCTCTTTTGCAGTACCTTGTGGGAGCAGATTACCGTGAGGGTTTGCGTGTGGTGCCTATCGTGATGATGGCTGAGATTTTCATGGGTATCTATTTCAACCTTTCGTTTTGGTACAAGCTCATCGATGAAACCTGGTGGGGTGCCATTTTTTCCGCCATTGGCTGTGCGGTGTTGTTGGCCATTAACTTCATCTTTGTGCCAAAATACGGGTACATGGCTTGTGCTTGGGGTGGCTTTGCAGGGTACGGCACTTGCATGATTTTGTCGTACTTTGTCGGGCAGAAAAAGGCTCCTATTCCATACGATTTGAATTCTGCTTTCGTTTATTTTGCTGTCACCATCACCCTTTATTTCGTCCAAAAACAGATCCACCTTGAAAGCACGGCATGGACTTTGGTAGTCAATACCTTCTTGTTGTTCATCTTCTTTGCCTTCGTTTGCCTAAAAGAAAAAGACTTAGTAGCCGGAGTTCTCTCCTGGCTCAAAAACAGAAAAATAATTCACTAAATTCGCCAACCCCAAAAAATTCGCTTAATTCGCCTAATTCGCCGACACCTCAAAATAATTCGCCGATGAAAATAAAGATAATCAATCAGTCGAACAACCCTTTGCCGACCTACGAGACCCCAAACTCCGCCGGCATGGATCTCCGCGCCTATTTGCCGGATGGTCCTATTACTCTTGAACCGATGCAACGCCGTCTTGTGCCGACAGGTCTTTTTATGGAGATTCCCGAAGGCTACGAAGGTCAGGTGCGACCCCGCAGTGGGCTGGCCATCAAGAGCGGCATCACCGTCTTGAATTCGCCGGGCACCATCGACGCCGACTATCGCGGACAGGTCTGTGTGATTCTCATCAATCTCTCGGACCAGCCATTCGCCGTCAACAGTGGCGATCGCATTGCCCAGCTGGTCATCGCCCGATGCGAGCAAGCCGATATCGTGCAGGTTGAAACCCTGACCGAAACCGAACGAGGCGCAGGTGGATTTGGACACACGGGGAAGAGTTGAGAGGGTAGGGGTTAGATACCCCGTTAGAATGAGAATTTATAATTTATAATTTATAATTTAGAGGGAGCTACCCCGTTAGGGGTTAAATCTCGGTAGGAAAGGCCCCAGGGTAGAACCCTCCCCCTCTCCACAGTGGAGAGGGGGTCGGGGGGTGAGGTTAGGGGTTAAATCTCGGTAGAAGAATTTAAATTTATGAAGAGGATATTATTATTTGGTTGTTTTTTTGTAGCGCTGTTAGCCGTTACAATTGATGTCGAGGCTCAGGGCGATGTCCGTAAAAATGCCATGAGTTTCTCCAAAGGCATCGAATGCAAATACCGTGACGACGTCAATGGCGCCATAGAGCATTTTGAAAAAGCCTTGAAATATATGCCCGACGATGCCGCCAGCATGTACGAGTTAAGTGGACAATACATCCTGGTGGGTAGGCTGGAGGATGCCTTCGCTATGATTAAAAAGGCCACCGAAATCGACCCCGAAAACAAATGGTACCAAATGCGTTTGGGTCGTTTCTACCGTAACTTCGAGCAGTATGACGACTTTATCGAGGTGTATGAATCCCTTACCGCCAAATACCCGGGTGACGTTGACATGCTTAGCGAGCTGATAGAGGTGTATTTGATTGCCGAGAAGTACGACGATGCCCTCGAGAAACTCAACCTCCTAGAGAAGCAGTTGGGTAGCAACTCCCTTATTAGTGAACAGCGTATCGAGATTTACAAACGGCAGGGAAAGAACAAAAGTGTGCTCAATGAGTTAAAGAAGTTGGTGGATGAAAACCCTGAAGACACCCGTTATTACAACATGCTGGCCAAGTATTACATGGAAAATGGCAAAGAAAATGAAGCCATCAAGTTGTATGAACAAATCAAAACCATCGACCCTAACGATCCCTATATCAACGTCGCTTTATTGGAATATTACGAGAAACAAGGAGATCTCGACAAGGCCTTTGAAGAGCTCATCGCTGCCATCAACAACAAAAATCTCGACTTCAACACCAAAGCCAATATCTATGACTATTGGTTCAACAAGTTCCAAGCAGGTAAGCAGATCGACCAGCAAGCCTTAAGGGCGGGGCAGGCCTTTATCACGAATTATCCGAACGACAAGATGGGATATCTCATTTTGGCTTCTTATCACATCAACCACGAGGATTATGCTGCTTGTCGCGACATGGCCCTGAAGGCTCTGAAGTATGAGCCGAGCAACTATGCGGCTTTACAGTACACCGTGCTTTGTGAGGCGCCGCTGATGGAGAACGACTCTTTGATGAAACACTCGCTCCAGGCCTTGCAGTATTATCCCACGCAGCCGGTCTTCTATTGGTTTGCCGGGGTGTCGCACGCCCTCGACAAACAAGACGAACAGGCCATCACTTATTTTGAGAAAGGTCGCAAATTTGTAACCGACAAGAAACTGTTGGCCGACTTCGACAGTTATCTCGGCGACCTTTATCATGCCGTGGGCGAGGTTGAGAAATCCTTTGACGCTTACGAAAGGGTGCTGAACTTTGATCCTGACAACGCCTTGGTGTTGAACAACTATGCCTACTATCTTGCCCTCCGCAAGGAACGTCTTGACCGAGCCAAGGAAATGTCGCTTCACGCTGTGGAACTTGAGCCAAACAATGCCATCTATCTCGACACATACGCTTGGGTGCTTTATCAGAAAGGGGAGTATGAAGCCGCTGAAGCCCAGATGGAGAAGGCCATCCGTTTGTTGAAACAACCCGACAAGACCTATTATCATCATTATGCCGACATTCTCGAAAAAGTGAACCAGAAAGAGAAGGCGGAAGAATACCGTAACAAAGCCAAGGGATTGCGAGATGAGTAGGAGAGGGGAAATCGGTTTGTTGTTGATGGTGATGGCTTTGCTGTTGCTCGTGTCGTCGTGTGGCTCCAAGAAGAAGCTTGTTTCTCCGGTGGCGCATGGGGTTCATTATGAGTGGATGACCGCCAACTTGACTGGAGAATTAACGCATAACACACAACACACAACCTATCCCTTCACGGGTCAGCTCCGGATGCGGCGCGACAGTACCATTTGGCTTTCTGCCTCGGTGATGGGGGTGGAGGCCATACGTGCATTGGTTACCAACGACTCTGTCGTTTTAGTGAATCGCGCCGAAAGGACCTATCTGATGGAACCGATTTCCCATGTAGCGACGATGTGCACATCATCGCTACAGACGTTGTTATTGGGTGGCGGCAACAACGACACCATCACGATTCCTTGGGAACCCTTTACGGCCAAATTCCATTATACGGATATTCAATGGGACATACCTACTACTTTCCCCATTAAAATCAACCAACATTATGAAAGGATCAAATTATGAGAATGACAGGTAGATATGTAGTGATGGTCATCTTGAGCCTGTTTTTTGCAGTGGGTGGTTTTGCCCAGCGCAGCAAAGAGTCGCTCGAGAAGGAGGTCAAAGCTTTGCAAAAAGATATCGCCACTGCGAACAAGTTATTGAAAGAGACTTCAAAGAGCAAGGAAGTGACACTCAATCAGGTGTCGCTCATGGATAAGAAAATCAAAAAACGTCAACGGCTGATTAATGCTTATAATGAGCAAATACAGGTGTTGGAGAACAATATCACGAAAGGCGAGGCGAACATCAAAACCTTGAATGGTGAGCTCAAGAAGCTGCGGAAGGAATATGCGAAGATGGTGGAATTCGCCTACAAAAACCGGAGCCATTACGATCAGCTGGAGTTTATCTTTGCCGCTGAGGATTTCAACCAAGCCATGCGTCGGCTTCGTTATATCCAGCAATTCACGGAGGCACGAAAGACCAAGATGAACCAGATCTCCGCCACCCAGAAGAAAGTCAGCGATGAAGTTGGTGCCCAGCGAAAAAACCGAGAGCAGCAAGCCGCCTTGTTGGCTGACGAAAAGTCGCAGCAGGAGACCTTGGTCAACGAAAAGGCTGAACTCAACGCGCAAGTGGCTCAGCTGAAGAAAAAAGAGGGGAGCATCCAGCAAAGCATCAAGGAAAAACAAGCTCAGGCCAAGAAATTCCAAAAGGAGATTGACAAGATTATCGCTGAGGAAATCAGAAAAGCCAACGAACGTGCCGCCAAGGAGGCGAAGAATGCCAAGAATTCGAAGAATACGAACACAAAGGCTGATAAAATGGCTCTCACGCCCTCGGAAAAGGCCCTCTCGACGAGTTTCTCTGCCAACAAGGGTAGATTACCATGGCCGGTGGAAAAAGGCGTTATAGCGAGTTCTTACGGCAAACACGCGTCGGCGATTTCCAGCAAAGTCACTGTGACCAACGACGGCATAGATATTGCTACTACTGAGAACGCTCGTGCGCGATGTGTTTTCGAGGGTGTGGTAGTGAGTGTGGTAAAGCCCTCGGCCTCCAACATTGGTGTTATCATCCGTCATGGAGACTATTTCACTGTCTATTCCCAATTGGATGAGGTATTTGTGAATCGAGGCGACAAGGTAAAGACGAAACAGGAAATCGGCAGGGTACATACCGACAAGTCGGAAGGGAAGACAGAACTTCATTTTGAGTTACGTCAAGGTACCGGCACATTGAATCCGTCGGTTTGGTTGGCGAGGTGAGAATTTAGAATTTATAATTTAGAATTTATAATTTAGAGGGAGATACACTGTTAGGGGTTTAACCTCGGTAGAAACCCTGGGTAGAACGCTCCCCCTCTCCACTGTGGAGAGGGGGTCGGGGGGTGAGGTTAGGTGTTAAATATCGTTAGAATATGAAAAAGAAACGAATCATAATTGTTTTGACTATTTTGGTTGCTTCATTGCTCTGGGTTAGCTGTCGCAGCCAGCAGAACTTCGGTCAGCGCAAGGCACCGAGAAATTGTCACACTTGCACGAAATGGAGCAAGTAGAGGGGAGGATGGGCACATCCAAAGCGTCTCCCACCTTACCAACACACTACAAATAAAAACAATTTGCACTGCTGTTGGCTCTGCTGATTTCAACAGCATGGCAAAGTGCTTATAGCACCAATTTCATGGATGGCTACAGTAACCTCCATTCAGGCCATCATCAACGCGGGTGGATGGCCCTCGGGTGTCTATCTCTGGGAGATCTGGTGCGACGACCAGAAACTGGGCAGCGGAAAGTGGGTCAAGAATTGAGAATCCCCCTTTATTAATTTCTTGAATCATCAACAATCCCGTCAATAATGGTGGGATTTGTTTATCTTTGCAAAACGAAAAATAACGGATGAAAGAATGAGCCCCCGTTCCGTCTTATGGAGCCTGTTGTGTTGCGTTTCGATGGTTTTCGCATCGTGCCACCACCCTGTGCCGACGACGCAAGCGCCGTCGGCAGACCCCGAATTGGCATCCGTTGACAGCCTGATGTGGCAACAACCCGACAGCGCGTTGACACGGCTCATTCCCTGGTTTGACACCGAACCCGCAACGGAATACGACCGGCATTACGCCCACCTGCTGCTGGCCGAGCT
>JAEEII010000304.1 GCA_016281295.1 Bacteroidales bacterium | reverse complement strand
AGCTGTCCCGTTATGTTTAGTATCAGATCGACGGGCCGAGAGGTGCGCCTCAAAGACCCCAATTGCACGATGGACTCGTCAAGGTCGAGGAGGTTGACTGAAGGAATGTTATAGCGACAATCAAGGCTGAGTTCGGCTTCGCTTGGCACGCCATTGAATCGAACAAAGGAGGTGTTTTGAAGTTTGAACTCCTTGCTCATCAAGTCGCCTTTCACATTCATTTTGTAGCTGCCCTGACTGATACGATAGGTGCCTGCGAGAGTGATGTCACGGCGTGGGTCGTAACGTATAGAGAGATTGCCGCTGCCGCGCCCTTGCAAAAGATCTTCGGACAAGGGGTCGAGTTGGATAAAGGCTTGGCATTGTTCGGTTCCGCTGACTTGCAAATCAACTTGCAAGTCGGTAGGTTCTTCGTCGATGTTTATAGTTTGAACTTGTGGAGTCAGTAAACCGGTAGAACTGGGTTCGACCACGCTATCGGACAACGATTGAAGTTGGTTCTTATCTCGGAATGTAAGGAAGGAGTAGGCCTCCTGTTCGGGGTCAATATCTTGTTCGTAAGGAGATAGGTAAACCCACGATTTATCGGTGGTACCCACATTCATGCTCACACGATGCTTCCCGTTGCCACCCTTCAATTGGGCTTGTCCTTGCACGTAGATTTGTCCCCAGTAGATACGGCCAGGTTTCTTCTCACGATCGAGAGCCAGGAATCCCTGATTGGCTTGCGGCATATCAACCTGGACGTCGTAGAGGAAATTATGAAGATACTGATGGTCAATGCGGGCATCAAGAGTGAGCGGATGGCCATGACAATCATCTACATATGCCTTTTCGACATAAATAAGGTTCGGTTCGAGGTGAACTGTATCGGCTATATGGAAGTGTGCACCGATGAGATCGTGGGTGAAACGTCCATCGAGGTAGGGATGGCCTGTAATTTGCAGGTGGTCAAAGTCACCGAAGAGGCGTACTGGACCAGTAATGCGGCCTGAGAACTGCTGCAGGATACTTCCTGTCCAGTTGTTGATGAAGCCCATGGGCAGATGGTCGGGTTCCACACGCAGGTCCATTGTGGCGGGCTTTGAAAGTTGCAGATCAAATACGGCATGAGACTTATAGATTGAGTCAGTGGTGATGTCGGCAGAGATGGTGGCAAACTTTTGGGGTATCTGTACTTCGGCAGAGAGGTAGGCATTACCAAGTAGAGTGTCGATATATGAGAAGTTTTGGACATAGAGACTGTCAGTCTTGATGAGAAGGTCGGGCTCACTGTTGACGAAGATGTTGCCAGTGGCTTGGCCTCCGAAATGCATATAGTTCTTTTCGAATCCTCCAAGAACTTGGTCAAGATCGAAATGCTTTAGGTTGATGACCAGATTCTTCTTGCCATCCTTGCCCATTGAGCCGTATGCAGCCAGTTCCTGGGATTTACCCTTTAGTTTGAAGTTTTCGATGACGTAGTCGCCCTCTTCGTTTTGCATCAAGTGAGCATCTGATAGTTGAATTTGCTCGCTGTTGAAGAGTAGTTGGGTCGGTTCGAGAGTGACATCAAGAGGGTCGGGCATGACACGTCCTCGTAATGTGCCAACGAGGCGATGCTGCTGGGTGAGTGCCTCAAAGTCGAGGATGGGATAAAGCACACCATTGCCATCGTCCTCAATGTCGAGCGTTGCAGCCAAGGCTCTTCCATTCTGAAAATCGAGGGCTGGAAGTTCAGCATGGGCATCGACGAAGTGGTTGGCTGAATCTATGCGTGCTTCGAACAAACCTTCGCGATTCATGGCGACGGGGATGCTGAGTATCGAGAAAAGGTCGTTAATGACAGGTATCCTTCCCTTGATGTGATATTCGTGGTTGAGACGGTTGCGGTCATAGGTGATTTGAGCAATGGAACTCTGTAATTCACCCCTCTCTGAAGTACCCTCAAAAACAATATTGTCGAGGTCCAGATGCTGATTTCCCTTTTCGAGAAATAGGTTGGAAATCTTCATATCACCTTCTGCATCATGCCAGTTGGACGCAATAACATCGGCATGTATGCGTGCAGAGATGGTCAAGCTGTCGAGGTGCTTGTTTTGGGTGATCTTTAGTCCGTTGGGGTTAAAATGATCAATCGTTCCATCCATTCTGAAATGGCGGTCAGGCTGCGAGAGATCGATGTTGAATTTTGAATTTATATCTCCAAGACTATCATTTAGGGCAATGTCTCCATTGAATTTGTGCTCCTGAATCTCGCCGTTGATCCTTACATCTCGGAAAGCGTGTTCTTTCCACACGATTTCATCAATGTTGCCGATTAGGGTCAATCGAAGCGGAAGCCTTGGGCGAATGACGGCAACATAATCGAGATCGAAGACGGAATGCCCTAAATTGGTCCTATCCGGAAGAATACGGTCTAATTCGAATCCGTCGGTCTTGCAATGCCCTCGAAGTGTGAATAGCCGATCCTTGAAACTGCTGTTGGAGGAAGTCTTCTGTATTTCTAGGTCGGTATTGAGTACGGCGTTGCCAATATCAGTCGAAAGACGACCGGCCAATTGGGCATGGCATGGCATACCTTGAATGGTGCCGTTCATGCGAACGTTGCCCAACGTGTCGATACGGAGGCTGAGGTCGTGGAAATCGGCGGAAATATAAATGCTGTCGAGCGGGTTCTTGAGCTGTGTGACTTGAAATTTGGCAGAAATATATAATTGATGAATGCCTTTGAGTCTGGGATGCCCATTAGGAAAATCGAGTTGCCTGAGGTCGAATTCCAATTGGTCGGAAGTTCCATCGACATCCGCAAGGACAGAAATTTGTGGATTGTTAAGTTCCAGTCCCTTCAACTTAAGCAGGAATCTATTTTCACCTTCGGGTGCATTTAGCACTTCCTTGACGTTCAACGAAAGTTCGCAACGGTCGGCTTTGATGGATGAATTGTGCTCTTCGCAGTGGAATTTCTTAATGAGCAGATGATTTCCGTGGACGTGGAGGTTGGCACTCAGCTTATCGATAGAGATGTGATTGGGATCGATGGGACTGTCGGCAAGAGGAGACCGGTCTAGGATGTCATAGCTAAGCCGCCCTTGGCGCAGGAGAATGGCGTTGAGATCGAGTTCTTGAATGAAAGGTTTGCGATTGGGGTCATCGTCTCGCTTAAATGCGTCGATGAGGAACTGATAATTGGCTGCACTATCGGCCGAAGCACGGTAGGTTCGGATGTCAAAGTCGATGAGCTGGCAAGTGTTGAGTACAAGATGGTGTGAGAGAAGGGGAAGCAGGTCGAAAGCCACCATTGCACGACGGGCATAGATGAGGGTGTCGTTCTGCTGGTCGTATATGGTCAAATCGTTCAATACCACTTGATTGAGCCAGTTCACTTCAGCATCTCCATCGATAGTGATGCGCGAATTGATTTGTTCGCTCAAGAGATCGGTCAGCGATCGTTTGACAACAAGGCCTGTCAGATTGAAATGAAGGGCAAGATAAAAGACTATAGCCAATATCACCACAGCATAAACTATGGTGTGCAGACTTCCTCGGATGAAGGCTAAAAGTTTTTTCACTTGCGTCTATTCAGTTTTCTTGTGCTGTCTATTCTGGTAGGGGATAGATGGCATAATGCTTGCGTATTGCCTTGAACTGCTCTAAATCGGCTTGCCAGGATTTACGGATTTGAGCTTCGGACAATCCAGCTTTCAACTGGTTGTAGAGTTGGTCGCTACCTGCAAGCATGTTGAAGAACTTGGCACGGGTAATCCATCCCCATCCTTTCTCTTTTTGATGTTGCAAATAGAATTTGAGACTGAAACCACGAGGCGCCTCGACATTGCGTAGGTCATGACTGCCGAACATCTCAAAGGGATGATCGGTCCCACGCCCAACACTCACTTCCGAGCCTTCGAACAGACAGAGGCTGGGATAAAGGGCGATGGCATGATCATTCTGAAGGTTTTTCGAAGGTCCAATAGGCAAACTGTAAGGCTGACCATGTATCCAATTGGCACATGGGATGATGGTGAAATTGTCTTGAGGTTCGGACATGCCAGGTTGACGTTTTTCGTCAAGCCAACCCATTTCAGCCATGATGCGTGCCAATTCACCCAAGGTGCAGCCGTGCATCAATGGGATGGGAATGATGCCCACGAAACTCTCGTATCCAGGTTTCAGCGTGGGTCCATCGACTGTATCATTGGGATTCGGACGATCGAGGATGATGAGTTCCTTATGCTGTTCTCCACAGGCTTGCATCACATAATAAAGTGTGGATAGATAGGTATAGAAGCGGCAACCTACGTCCTGGATATCGAAGACGAGGATGTCTAGACCATCCAACCACTCCTTTCGGGGCTTTTTGTCATTGCCGTAAAGACTAAAGATGCTGAGGCCTGTCGTAGCATCCTTGCCATCCTTGATATGAGCACCTGCTTCGGCTGAACCCTTGTATCCATGCTCGGGAGCCATAATGCAACGTACGTCAACACCTCGGCTCAAAAGGGTGTCGGGGAGCGGGATGTACGCGCCATCGGATAGCCGCTGTACGACAGCCGTCTGGTTGACCACCAGTCCCACACGTTTGCCTTCAAGCATCGGAAGGTATTGGCTCATCGACTCTGCACCGGTTCTGACACGTTCCGCTGCATTTGTTTGGGCTAAAGATGGGGTGGAAAGCAGGAGATAAGCCAACCAAAGGAGAAAATATGCTAAATTTATTCGCTTCATCGTTTGAAATGTCCAAAAAAAGCAGTACTTTTGCGGCGCAAATATACGAATAATAATTGAAACAACCAAATAAAAACTGATAAAAATGAATCCATACGACATCATCTATCACTTT
>JAEEII010000006.1 GCA_016281295.1 Bacteroidales bacterium | reverse complement strand
TCTCCTACCCCACTCACCGTTCTCGAGTTCCTTACAGATTCGGGGCAGCACAGCGTCGCGGCCACAGAAAATATAGCCTGTTATAGACACCACGTCGCCGACTTTCAGCTGGCGGATGGCATCATCGCTTAATGGTGTGGTAAGTTCTATCATGATTCTCCAAATAATTCAATGTAGCTTGCATCATTCTCAATCACACCGTATGCCTGAGCGCGCATCATGATCTTCTCCGCCCAGTTTTTGTGCGGCCCGATCTCGTTCATGCCTTTGGTGCCTTTGATGACACCGCCTGAGGTGTGCATAATCTGATAAGCGTCATCGTACTCGTCTTTGGTCACAGCCAACATGCCGTTGATGTAGTTCAAGTGCGAAGGGTGAATGCAGGTCTTCCCCATGAAGCCGTTGGCCTGATCGAGCACCAACTCGCGCATCAGCCCGTCAACGGCATCGTTTACGATAGCCTTGCGTTTCATCAAGGTCTGCTGGAGGTCAACCTTCGGCAACTCCGCCATGCCTTTCATCCGCTTGTTCACACGGAAGTACTCCCAAACAGGACCGCTCACCGTATAGTCATTGTTGCGGGTGAAGACATTCAGAATGTCCATCAGGCAGTTCGACACGGTCATGATTTCATAAATGGTGTAGTTGATGCCGCGCCGCACGCCGAAGCAGCTGGAGAAGTCTGTTCCGCCCACGCGGACGTTCAGTACCAATTCCTTGTTCTGGTCAAGCACCCGTTTTATGGCAATCAGTTCGTCCAAACGGCTCTCCTTGAAGGCCACACGGGCATCCTCAATGATAGGCATGCCATACAGCACCTCTCCGGCCCGCTCGTTGATATCAACCAAGTGGTCCATATAGGCTGCCGCGTTCAAGCTGTTAAACTTCGGGAAATTGAAGCCTGTGATATACGGAACCGTTTCAATGGGCAGCAGTTTCACAAAGTGCTTGAACTGTTCCACATTGCGTACTCGGAAAAAGATGAGCGGGATATCCTCGTAGGCCAACTCCTTTTTTTCTACTTTTTCGCGCAATGTTTCCAACACGCGGATGCAGTTTTGCTCGGCAGCAGGCACATCTTCTTCCTTGCAAGCATCCTCAAAGCACATCACCATGGAGGTGAGGCCAGGATATTTCTTGTCAATGATAGCCTGCGCAAAATCCTTGGTGCCCGGCATATACATCGTGGCACCCAGACAATACTGCAACAGACTGCGGTCTGTGTATTTGTTAAAGTCAATTGGTTCCTTAACAAACTTATATGACGGATTATATTGATGATGTCGCATTAACCTATTATCAATTATCAATTATCAATTATCCATTACACTTACTTCGGCGAAACCACCGCCTCCGGATAATAGGTGTCAATCACCCGTTTTACCAAAGCAATCTGCTTGGCGCGTTGTCTGGCCTCTTTCTCAGTGGTGTCATAGCTGTGGTTTGCAGCCACTGAGCCGCCGGTCTTGAGGTAAACGGGAGCGGCCACGCGGATGAAGTCCGGCACCTCGTAGTGACGGATAAAGCCACCGCTGGATTTGGGGTTCTCCGTGTGCAAATCAATCGGCACATCGATGGCAGCGCGCATGGCGGCCAGCATCTGTATCTGAATATCGCGAATCGGGTTGATGGAATCGGCGCCCAAAGTCTCCAACACATGAGCAGAGCACGGGTTGCCATGACCCGAGTGGGCACTCACCTTAAAGTGGCAGTCGGCGGGAATGTAGCCTTTCTTACGGGCTTCGCTGAGAGCCCACAGCAGACCCTCGTCATAAATCAGGAATCCGCGCACACCCAAGCGGGCGCCGCGACGGATTTCCTCAATGCCACGGGCAATCTGCTCTTCACCGCGCAAGCGGTAGCCCATGCGTTGTCCTTCCTCCGTCTTCACCGAAGCGGATGTGTCTGTCGTGGCTCGCGGACCGCATGCCAACACCAGCTGGACGTTCCACTTCTTGGCATATTCCACCATCTTGGAAATCTCCTCATCGGTGAGGAACATGATACCTTTGGTCTGGGTGACGCGATGGATCTGTATCCCATATTCGTCAAGAGCCTCCAACAAGGCTTTCATCGGGCCGGGGCCTTGGATGCCCGGAACCTCAAAACGGTACTGGCCACCGTCGGGGAAACGTTTTTCAGATGTCGGTAAATCGTAAAGGTCGCCGCCAGGCATTCCAATACTTTCAAGAAACTCGCGAGTTTCGTTCATTGTGTAATATTTCATAAGATTTCTCTGTTAAAATTAATCGTCAAATCATTACCTGCCGCATCATAGAAATGGAAATGTTTCTCAACATCTTCCATCACTTTCTTGAGATGATCTATATCATTGACTCTCATGTGCAACCCCACCACTTTTTGGGCGGATGTTCCGTCGGCACCAATCTCGTCACCCACATTTTTCATTTGTGTGAGATCCATCACTTCGGGCAATTGAGTTATATAATCCAATCCTTCAAAACGGGCTATTTTAGCCTCTTTGCCAAGAATGAACAAATGACAATAGACATGATTGAAACGAGCATTGTCTTTTTCGGCTATTGAAAAGTCTGCCATTTTTCCTGTGACGGCAAAATGAATCAGTTGGTCAAGAGCACTGATACCATTTTCTGCCATCGTGTAAGTATAGTGCTGGCCACCTGAAAGTCGGTGACCCATTTCCATCACATAAAATTCCTCCCCATCTGTAAAAAACTGAACCGTAAGAACCCCGTTTCTCAAACCCGCATTCTCATACATTTTCCTAACTTTCTGGTCTATTTTGTCGATATATGCATCCGTGTATTTGGAAGGATAAATACCACAATGCGTCACAGAACTGCCGTTCGATGACTTATAGACATAACGGTCGTCGGTCGTAGATAACGAAACGACACCATCCTGAATAGTATAGGATATGGATATACTATCCATTTCCATATATTTCTCAATCACCACTTGTTTCTTCTGCGAAAACGACAAAGCGAAATCCAGACAATTTTTGAAATCCTCGGGTCTGCTACAAATCACCACTCCACGAGAGCCGCTGTTGTCAACAGGCTTGACAATCACCTTGTTTTTTTCACTTATTATACTGGGGTCAAATGTAGCCAAATCATATTCCGGAATGACGGGTACGTCATTATCTCGACAAAGTTGTTTGAATTTTGCCTTGTCCATGGTGGTCTCGAAGACTTCTTTCGTGGCATAGCACGGAAGACCTGAAAGCTCGCACAAATGTTGATATGGCAGCAGGACAATATCTATAAAGCCCGTCAAAAGTCCATCCACATGATGTTCCTTTATCTTGGGCAATAAAACATCATAATCCATAATGCTATCGTTCCAATACTCGTCAGCTATCAACTTGGCTGGGGCCTTCTCAATAGGATTATAATCTGTCACTATGGTATAAACTCCCAGTGCCTTTGCTGCATTCACTATTTCACAAGTGATTGCGTTCGCACCAAGAATCAACAGTTTTTTACCTTTGATGTTCATTTGTATAAAATAATATTTGATTAATACTATTGCTATCGTATCTTTGGTCGCAAGGAACAGGAATCATATCTTCTGCCAGTTTTCTTTCCAACATTCCTTCCTTTGTCCATTCTTTGACATTCGGCCAGTATGTCGCCACAAAAACTTTATTCTCAATCAGTTTCCGCCTTAACGAAGCGTCTTTCGTCCAGTACGGATAAACCATTGGGGCTGCTTCGTCATCCAGTTCCAAACGAATTCGGTTTGAATCTTTCAGTGCTTTATCCAATATAGCGTAGTTCAACCTTCGCCTCTGTTTCGCCGAATCATAATCTATCCCACACAAAATAGAGTCCGTCAATTTTGACATCCGCTTTATGGGTTGGTGGCAAAGAGAATCGTCATTCCGACGAAAATCCTGATACCCAGCCTCCGCTCCTAAATCAATGCGTTTCAAGAGATGCGACATCCTTTCGGAT
>JAEEII010000303.1 GCA_016281295.1 Bacteroidales bacterium | reverse complement strand
GTATGACTCCGACAATGTCCTCCTCCTGGATGTGAACAAGGATGATGGATTCCTCAAGTTTGATGTCCTTGGCACCGGCCGAGAGGAAGACCATCTCAACGCTCTGGCGGGTGGCGAAGCTGCGAATGAGATCCTTGAGATCCTGATGATGCAGCGTGACGGAATGTCCATTCGGCAGATTGCCGAGGCGATGAATATGGGTAAGAGCACCGTCCAGAGGCATCTGGCCTACGCCAAGGAATCCAACATTAAAATCCCTGAAGAATCTAAACAAGCTGTCCAAAATGACCCAAATGTCCTGACCCCGGGACAGGTGGGACAGGAGAAACCTATGGGACAGGTTGCATAGTATGATATGTTAAATTTTTAAAAATCTAGTACGTATGACAAATTCTTTTAAAATGGCAGAGATGGTCAATCAGGCCAATTATGCAGCAATGAGCTACAATGAGCTCGTGACTCTCAACTTTGCATTTCTTCTTGCTGTCGGTGAGATTAAGCCTCTCATGATGAAAAAGAGAGCGGAAGAAATGGACTCCCATACCGATGAGTATGTGGCCAAGATGAACAACTATGGCGCTTCCAAGGCGGAGATAATGAACTGTCTTGAGAAGAAAGCGATGAGGGAGACCCCTTATGGTACTTCCGATCATCGGGATGTGGATGATCAGACTCCAAAGGAAGAGAAGGACAATCAGGACAAGGGCGAGGACGTCCTCGCCCTTCCTGAACCATCCCAGACAACCATGACAGAAATTATGGAGACAGAACCAGCGGAAGCGTCCAAGGATGAGGACCGGAACAAAGATGTGACTCTGGACAACCATTCAGAAGGAGATGCGAATAATGAAGCTAGTGAACCTATCAGTACGGAAGTCGTATCATTAGATAATCCATCAGATGAAGAAACAGCTCACCCCTCTCTCCTTGTAGATGCGGTTATCGAGATTGCGAAGAAAGGCCGCATTCCTGATGAAATAGACGTCAATGCGCCTTATTTCGTTATCTATACAATTCGTTATGATGAGGAAGGAAAGATTTGGCGGGAAGGCAAATTTGGTCGGAATCTGGAAGCGAAGGACCTTGACTCATTTAGAGCAGCGCATAAAAAGCACTTGGAGCTCTTTAGAAAGAGAGAGGTGATGATGTCGACGGATAACTGCCTGGTATACAAGGAAAACGATAATACAATCAAAGTCACTTTCTACCATTTCACGGAACATAGTGGAGATAGCGTTGACTCTAAAGAGCCCAAGGTGGGTTCATACAGCAATCATATCCCGTATTATGCGACTGTTGACCTTCATAAGATACACCGGCGCATGAAGAGAGCCATTGAGAAGGCAAAGGAGTACTCTGCGTCCATCGGATCATCGAGCTCGCCATATTATGATAAATATACTTTTCATGACAATGGGGCAACCGTTACGCTGAATGGTAATCCCGAAAGAGTCACGGAAGACGAGAGCACTCTTGTTGAAATAAAAGCCGCATTTGAAACATTTGCAAGGTTCCTTAGTGCTGGTACAGTTCTGATTTCAGAAGACGATTGTGTGGCTGTGAAAATGAATGATAATATTCATCTGGTACTGTTCAATTTCCCCAGCCAAGCGAAAGTGAGTTCCCCGGCAAAGAAAAAGAGAAGCAAAGTTGTAAAAGAGACTGAGCCAGTCATCAACGAAGTAAAGGTGGTAGATTCCCCTTGCGCTTCTGATGTGGTGACAGGCGATGAAACAGAAACTGATAAAGATGTCATTCTGGATGCTAAAGAACAGACCCTTGTCAATCGAGCGGTTGAGTTTATCCTTAAAAGGAAAGAGACTCAGGATAAGCCAGAAGGGACGGATGCCAATATCCCATATTACGAAGACTACGTTGTCTATGAAAACAAAGATGGAAGTATAGAAACCCGCACACCCGTAAAAAAAAGAATGGATATCAATTCTTTTGAGTCATTTAAAATGGCCTCCGAGAGATATTGCAGGCTATATTTTAAAGACAAAGATATGATTTCCACAGCCGACTATCTCGCATACACACAGCCTGATAACTCAATCGTAGTAAGGCTCTATACCAGTCCATCTGATCCAACCTCCAATTATGAAACCGTGGGAGAAGGTAACAACTCTGTCGTGGACCCGGATACAATGAAAAAGTTGCGCGCAAAGATGCGTTACGCTATGAGGAAAGCGAAGAAGGAGTCAATGGCCAAAGGGGAAGAAGCCGATAAGGCGTTTTATGATAGATATGTTTATTACCTGGACAATGGCCGTAATCTTTATAGTGGTACTAATTATTCCAGAAGGTACGATGATGAGGCCACAGTCATTGAACTTAAGTCCGCCTTTGAAGATTATGTGAAACTCTTCTTTGAGGATCCAATGGTCATCTCAACCGATGTCTTTGTTGCTGTTATGGAAAAGGCGCACAATGGTGACAACAATAAGAGATTCCATATTACATACTTTCATGTCCCGGAACAAAAGAATAGCGGTGTCACGCCGGAAGAACAGAAGCTGAGTACACGTGATACGACAGTAAAAGAAGAGTCTAGTCTTGTATTAAACGACTCCTCCTCGACAGTGAATCCTCTCATTTTAAAAGCTGTTGAGATGACAAAGTCTTTGCAGGTAGGCAATGGGACGAATGTAAATGATCCATATTTTATCCAATGTGAATTCTCCGTTGTGGGAGATGGTGAGCTAATTCAGAAGGGGAAGCCATTTAGCAAGAATGTGAGCGACGAAGAGGAACTCGTAAAACTCAGGAGAAATCATTTGAGATTTGCCAAGACAATGAAGGCGATCAATCCTGTTTCAACAGAGAACTATACCGCTTATGTCTGGAATGACGGAAAGAATCTCAGCGTGTTCTACTACAATACCAGGGGCTTGGCTGATGCTGCATAGGCTACTGAAAAATGTGGTCAAAATGTGTCCAATTTTGGGGAACTGTAAAAAAGAAGACCTTGTAAAATGCTTAAAAATCAGCAACTTACAAGGTCTTTTTTGTGCCCCGGGCGGGACTCGAACCCGCACGGCCGTTTCGGGCCAAGGGATTTTCTTGCTACCATGGCTTTCGCCACCGGGACGATGTTCCATTCCCGTTCGTAGTCCGGACTATTCCTTCACCATAGACAACTTGTCCTTAGGTGTGTCGTGTCTAGTCTCTGCACCTTCCTCCTCCGGGAGGCTTGGCTCAAGATTACCATCAGCTTGACCTGTTAAGGCTTCCTTGAATTTACGACATTCTACGTCTCTCCTTTCGGAAAGCGCACTCAACTTGGTTTAAGTCCCTCGTGTCTACCATTTCACCACCAAGGCGTATGTGGCGACAAAGATAAGTATTTTCGGCGAAAAAGAAGGGCGGCTAGAGATAAACGATGATGTAGTAGAACATCAGGCCACTGGCGATCAGCTTCATCCCCGTGCCGGTCAGGAAGCCCAGGAAGGCGCCGAGGGATGACTTGAAGGACGCCCAGGTCCCCTGGTTCTCCAGGAAGAACTCGGCGAGGAAGGCGCCCAGCAGGCTGCCCAGGATCATGCCGACCGGGGGGATGAACATCCCGGCGAACAGCCCGATGACGGCCCCCACGCCCGCGGACTTGTGTCCGCCCGTGACGCGCGTAAGCATCCCCGGCACGACGAAATCCATGACG
>JAEEII010000302.1 GCA_016281295.1 Bacteroidales bacterium | reverse complement strand
TTTGCGGTCGATGGGAGCCTGATTGGCTAAGAGATCCTGTGCAGCTGCGGGCATCACTGCCGTCAGCGACAAAGCAATCAGTGCAATTTTCTTGATGTTCCTGAGCATTATTTATTCCTTTTATTATGTTAAGTAGGTATTCAAAATTAAGCGACATGTTTAAGAAAGCGAATATTCAATCCTTTTCCGATGTCAGCTAACGCTCTGTTGGTTGCATAGAAAAGCATGTCAGTACTCATGTAGTCTTGCGGTCTTATCCATTTTCCTTTCAAGATTCTCCAGAGTGTCTCTGCAATGTTCAGATGCGGGGAGTATGGAGGAAGAAAGAAGATGAAAAGGCCTCTCTTTTCCCATATCGGTCTGAGTTCCTTAATCCACCTGTTGCGATGTACTGTGGCGTTGTCAAGCACGACAAAGGTGTCCTTGTGGATGCGGAAGGAAAAGTCGTCAAGGAAGCTGACAATTTTGTCAGCCGTCATCCGCTCCGTAGTGGTGAATCCTTCATACTGATTGTCACGGGTTATCATCCCGAAGATGTTGAGCCTTGCGACTCTCTGAGAGGGGACGAACACGTCCTCTCCTTCCAATTGCCACCCGTATGGCACATATCCTTCGGTGCAGGTGTGGCTCTCGTCGGCATAGTAGAGCGCTATACGCCCTTCATTTGCTTGACATTCAAGTTCTTGCAACTTTTCAACCTTATACTGGTAGAGTTGCGGCGAGGGTACTCCCCTTGGGCGTTTCCTTATACGCTTATATCTTGCGCCAATGCGGATAAAAAACGTTTGAAGGTCATCTCGCTCGCATCCTTGCCCGTTGCCTGCTCCCAGGCCGTCTTGGCCTTGCTCACGCATTGCCTGTCCTGCTCGATGGCACGACGGACGGCTTCCTCGTCCGAGGAGTCCATGATGGGCTTCCGACCACGGCCAGGACGGGTCCTCAAACCATCTATGCCCTCTTCCTTGTACCGCTTTACCCATGCGTTCACGGACACAAAACTCATCTCCGTCTGTGCGCCTGCTTTTGCTGCCGAAAGGCCATCGGCCTTCAGAAGAACTGCACGACAACGCATGCGGAAACAATGCTTCTCGCCTAAGCGAAATCCACTCTCGAGTTCGAGGCGCTGCGCCTCGGTTAACTCCAATACTTTTGGCTTTCCCATATCTAACAACAGAACGGGAACAACCATAATTTGTTATATATAAACTAATTTTGTTCACTTACTTATATAATTATCTTCTGTTCTTTCCAAAGAGGTCGGAATGTGTGCCTGTGTTGGTCATCAACAGCACCAGTTCGCGGTCGTTCTGATCCCATACGAGGAGCCAGTCTGGGGTGATATGGCACTCCCAATAGCCTTCATACTGGCCGTGAAGAATGTGCGGACAGTATTTTTCTGGCAGGCGACCTTCTGCAGCAAGTATGTTGAGCACATCGGTCAACAACTGCTCATCGTAGCCTCGTTTGAGGCATCGTTTGAGTGAGCGTTTGAATTCGCCAGTGTAGCGAAGCGTGTACTTCATGCCTTGCACTGCTTGATGAGGTCTTCCACACTGCTGGCTTCATAGACCCGGCCGCTCTTGATGTCGTCAATAGCCCGGTCCATTCCCGTCTTTGCCTGTCGCTTCAATGTTACAGAGGCTACGCCCCGCAACAGACTGATAGCCTGACGTATCTGGTCAAGCATCGAAGCGTCTTCTATGGAAACTGTTAGTTGAGTCATATCCTTTACTTTAATTGTTACACATTATTATATATTATGCAGCCACACCCATCTCGTAAAGATGTTCGGGGGCGATGTCCACAGTGCCGTTAAGCCAGCAAACCGTCCACCCGTCAAGGTCGAAATGGCCGAACACGACCCTGTCACGCAGCGGAGCAAAGAGCTTGTACTTCTCAATGAGGGGCAGGCAGTCGAAGATGCGCTCACAGCCATCATTGAAGGTCAGGTGCAGCCGATAGCCATCAAGGGCGCGGGCGGCTGTAACCCATTTGAGTTCGTTTTTCTGTTCCATACGCTAATCCTGTGGGTTTATTTTTACTAGAGTCTCGCCATTCTCCATGCGTTCCCAGTTGGCCATCAGTATTCCCGAGCAAGCTCGCCTACCCGTAGCCTTTCGTACTTGTGCTGGTCGAGCCACTCGAAGGCCAGATGCAGTGCGCGGCGTGGCATCTGCCCATCAGGATGTCGATGATAGCTCGATACTCATTGTAGCGTACATGGAAGTGCGGCGGATTATAGTCGGGCTTATACATCGTAATGACGATTCCGCAGAAGTGGCAAATCTCTGGCATAACACTCTTTTTTGATGATTACGGCGACAAAGTTACAATTTTTTTTTGAGATTAATATCACTTTGCCCAACCTTTTATACATTATTAGGTGAAATGGGCTGTATCTTGCACTTTTTGCTATCGTTTTGCAACGAGGAACTCCGTGACGTAACGCCTGCAACGACGAGTGAGGGAGTCGGGAGCACGTCGTAGAGGGAAGAAGCTATCGGAGCACTAAAAAATCTCCAAAAATTCAAGTAATTTATGTTAAAAATTCATTTCTAATATCACAATATCACCATTAATATCACACTTTAAC
>JAEEII010000301.1 GCA_016281295.1 Bacteroidales bacterium | reverse complement strand
TAGGAGCCCCACCACACGGGACCGCCGATGAACACAGTGTCGTACTTGCTCAGGTCGATGTCGCCCTCATACTCCGGCAGTTCACCTTTGTTGGCTTCTTCCTTCGCCAGGTTGATGAGCGGGGTATAGGCCATACCGTCATACTTGTGGGTGACGATCTCAAACTGTTCCGCTCCTGTTATCTCACTGATGTAGTCGGCCACAATCTTCGTGTTGCCCACCTCGATGTTACCTACTGAGTAGTTGTCTCCCGCATGTGAGAAGAACACCACCAATGCCTTTCCGTCCTTTGCCATAGTTGTCGTCTCGTTTGATGTTGATTGTTCTGTTTGTTGTTGCTTTGTGCCGCCGCATGCCGTTGATGCAAGCAATGCTATTACGGTTGTGATAATTGTTTTGATGCTCATTGACTCGTAGTTATTGAATTGTGAGTTGATATTCCCTTGTTTTGAAAACTTTAATTGCTTATTGATGTTGCAAAGGTACGGTGATTTTTCGATACTTTGTTTTCACTTTTTACCTCATGTTTTTCACTTTTTGCACAAAAATTTTTATGTGTTAGAAAATAATGTATAACTTTGCCCAATAACAGTAGTGACATGAAGATAGATTTTCAGTATTCCACAGATTTCTACGGAATGAATGCCCGTGAGTTGGGTCACACCTGCATGCACCTGCTCTGCCTGTCAGGGGAGGGGAGTTTTGTGTTCAACGAGCATTGTTACCACATCATGAAAAACGACCTGGTGGTGATACCAATGCCCAATCGTGTCAGCAACCTTGCGGCGCATGACGATTTGCAGGTGGAGTGGTTTGCCGCCGACTACAAGTTCCTTCAGAACTTATTACCTTCGAACAACTACAGCATTGGTGGCAGCATTTCATTGAACCAGGATCCAGTGATCAAACTCACAGACGAACAGTCCCGCCATCTGTTGGAAGACTTCCATCGTCTTCGTGACCGCATGGGTGACAATCATCTCCAGTTCTATCACGGACTGATGGGCAGTCTCTGTCTGACGATGATGTACGACATCTTCGAAGCCCATGCCCAGCGAGAAGCCACAGGCTCGCATACCGACCGCACGGCCTACATCGTGAAACAACTGATGGCATTGCTTGCCACTGGCATCAGCCGCACGGAGCGTAATGTGGGCTATTATGCCGGGCGCCTGAACGTTTCGCCAAAATATCTTTCTTCCACCATCAAGCGTGTGACGGGTCATAGTGTTACATCGTATATCGACCGCCATACCATACCCATACTTAAAGACTATCTGGATGACGAACGTTTGTCGCTCACCCAGATAGCCGAATTGATGAATTTCACATCGCTATCGTACTTCAGCCGCTATTGCACGAAGCATCTCGGCATGTCGCCCAGTGATTACCGCCAAAGTTTGCAGCCGAAGTATGACTGAAATATAGTGCTATTTGTCTATCATCCAGTTCGACATGGCAAGCGGTTTTTTCGGGTAATCACAAATTGTCACCTTTCCACTTCTATTCTCATTTCGCAATCTGTCCCGCCACGCAAGATGGAATGGCAAAGCGTCACTGTGAAGCGTTTCTCTTTCCACAGACATTGCAGCGAATAAATCACGCTTTGGCGTGAACACTCGCAGAGCAATGGAGTGGTGACATATCCTTTTTTGCACAACTCACAGGTGCATTCCAAGAAGACAAGGCGATAAACGCGTCCTTTCTCAACGACCTCACCTCTCACACCTGGCAGTTCATTAGCCATTTGAAAGAAGATGTCCATGTCGCCTTGGGCACGCTCATGGAGCTTTTGATAAACAGACAGCGTACCGCCATTCACACAGTTCCTTCCGCATTCCGAAAGGAAGGCTGACCGTTGCTCAGGAGAGAGCCGCTCCAGACCTTTCTCGAAACCCTTGAACCAATTTTCTATTTCCATTTTCTCGTCATATTACTGTGATACCAATCATTTCAAAATTACGAATTGTTTCCGAGACATACAAACATTTGGGATAAACAGCATCGATTTGTGATGAATGGAGTTCATTTTAGCGTTTCGATAAACAATAATTCTGCATCCATACTGAAGTCGAACTGACGATAGTCATCATACGACAGTTGGATGTCTGGGGTGAGAGTTCTTGCCATAGGATGATCCGTGGGGAAACAACTCTGGAGTGAATTGGAGACAGAACATTCAAGACCGGTATTCGGCAACTTGAATTGTGTAATCTCCATAAACGTGTTGGGGGCTTGGCCAGATGGAACGCCTACAACCTTGGCTCCCATCTTCCACAACATGTAAGCGGTATGAAAAGCGGCGCTGAAGGTCTGCACGTCGGTAACCACATAGATTTCCCTAGGTGTGTAGATAGGTTCGCCTTCTTGTGCTTCGATAATGCTCATGTCGGCACACATAAACAAGTCGAAATTGCTGATGCTTGATGATTGATCAATGAAATCGCCCATCTTCAGCGATGTTCCTCTATCCTGATTGAGCTGTTCTAAGGTCATATTGTTCTTTTTGAGCCAGCCGTCCGATACTTTGGTGGCAAAGTGCATGCCTAAGTCGGTTTCCATGAAACGCTTGCCGTAGAGCTCATACATCGCAGCATACATAATCATTGTCCAGCCACCGCCATTACCGCGAAGGTCGATGATGAGACGCTGGCTGTTGGCGGCTTTCATCTCATTTAGCATCTTCGCAAAGACCTCGGCCACAATCACATCCGACTTAAGGCCATAGCTTTCAAGATTTGGTATGTCGGCACTCACCACTGAGTTGATGCACACCGCCATCGTTTGTTTGCTGTCATCGACAAAGCGGTATTCGAAGTTCTTATGGGGGAAACGTTCATCAGTAGATGTCCATACAATGTTTTCCCAAAACGGACCGTTGGGGTAGAAGGGCAGACTGACGAGCGTATCCTTGCCATTAGCCATACGGAACCTTATCGAGACCTGTTCCTTATTGAATGTAGGGAATAACTGCCGCAGGGTGTTGGTATTGCCAATGTTTTTGCAGGCATTACCCATCAGTCCATAGCGGTTTTCTGAAATGACAAGTTTGTCGAGGCGGTCAAGTACCGATTCTAATGCTTCACCTTCAACTTCGCGTAGCATCGCCCCCTTCAAGGATTCCAGTCCTGGACTATATCCATTTACGATGATGCCTTCGGGAATAACCTTGAATTTCAGCGGGACCCATTGATCTTCTACTTTCTTTGGCGTGTTATTATGCCCTATATAAGTATGTCCGTCGTGGAGTGCGGATATCAGTCTGGTCACTTCCACCTGCATCTCGTTAAGTGTCATGGAGTCGCGACTAGTTAGCTCATCTCTCAGATGTTTCACGGCATTGTCAAACTCATCCTTTCCACCAAAAGCGCTATAGGGGTCGGGATGTATCTGCTCCAATTGACTGAAGAAATAGTCGTAATCTTGAAGCAGACTGTCTTGTTTGGAGATATTACCGTTTGCAGTCTCGGGTCCCTGTGCACATGCGAAGGTCGCAACAAACAGGCCTAATGTTACAATTGTTCTCATCATATATGTTTCCTTTTTATTCTCTATGTTTTTACACTTTGACACTGCGAAGGTATGCATAATTGCCAAGACTGCCAAACATTAGGGATATTCTGCACTGATTTGTGATGAATGGACATAATTATTGATACTTACCGCTGAGAATTCTTTGGCGTAGCCCTTTGACGGCAGGCTTGTAATACTCTATCTCCATCGTTTCGAGGGTGCGCTTCAGTTCGTCCATCAGTTCCGGATAAAAGTTGCACATACGATAGGCGAGCTTCATGCAGAGTGTCTGGACGCCAGGGAACTCCTCGATGCTGACCATGTGCTCGAGACAGAAGTCGAGGAAATCTGTTCGAAGGTCTTCCTCGTTCATCTTCAATCGCTCGATGATGTTCAGGGTTAAACGCCTC